>DASYLL010000225.1:0-17605 GCA_036009605.1 Thermoanaerobaculia bacterium
GGACGACGTCGTTGCGGCTGTTGCTGCTGCCGTTGCGGTCGCTGTTGATTGTCCCGTCGCAGTTCCTGCGCGCGATCGAGGAACCTGCGCAGTCGCGTCCACTGCTCTTCATTGAGAATGCCGCGCATGTCGGCGAGCATCATCAGCTCGTGCTCGAACAGCTTGCCGCGCGCCTGTGTCAGCTGCGTGGCGAGGCGTTGCAGTTCTGTGCGACGCAGTTGGGTGCGATCGAGCTCGCCGCGCAACGAGATCTGCAGTTTCTCGACGTTCGCCTTCGCGTCGATCAGCTCATCGGATGCTTTGCGGAAGACTTCATCGAGCTTGTTCTGCTGATCGCTCGTCAGTTCCAGCTGGCGCACGACTTCCTGGCGTCGCCACCACTTTCCGGGCGGGAGTTGCTGCGCTTCGATGAGCGACGCCGCAATCAGCAGCGCAGCGATGACCAGAACACGTTTCATCAGGACTGATCTCCCTCTTCCCACGATTCCCACGCAACGATCGAATGGAAATCACTGAGCTCGTCGGACTCCCATGGATCGGGCGACGTCGTCACTTGAACGGAAACATCCGCAGGAGCAATCACGGTTGCGGGAGGATCGGGTTGACGCGAGGTGAACCATCCGCCGAGGGCGATGACGAGGGCGGCGCCTGCTGCGACGCGGGTGATGCGGGCGAAGGTCGAGGGACGTTGCGCGTGAATCCTGCGCATCACCGAGATGCGCTGTCGCGACCAGAACGTCTCCGGTTTCTCGTCGTGCGCGCACGACGCAAGCGCGCGAACTTTCTTCTCGAGACGCTCGTAGCGCGACGCGCAATCGGCGCAGTCGGCGAGGTGCATCATCACCGGCATCGACGCGCCCGGCTGCGTGTAGTACGTCTCGAGCAGGTCGGCTTCGCTGTAATGCATCACATCAGATGTTTGCGGTTTCATGATCCATCCTTCGATTCGTGCGCCATCCCGCGAGCTCCTTGCGGATCTTGTGGATGGCGCGGAAGAGATGCGCGCGCACGGTCCCGGCGTTCAGACCGAGAGCTGCGGCGATGTCTTCCAGGGCAAGGTTCTCATAGTGGCGCAGGCGGAAGATGACCTTCTGCTGCGGGGACAGTGCGCGCTCGGCGCGTTGAATGGCGACGCGCAACTGCGCGGAGTGCAACTGGCGCTCGGGATCGGGTCGTTCGTCGACCGGCTCGAGCATCGTCTCGGTCTCGCCGTCTTCATCGCTGCGCAGCGTGAAGAGACTGACGAAACGGCGGCGGCGGAGGACGTCGCGCGCGCGATTGATGGCGATGCGCGTGAGCCACGTTTCCAGCTCCGCGCGACCTTCGAATCGCGCGAGATGCGTGTACGCCTGAATGAACGTGTCCTGCGTGATCGTGTCCGCTTCGACTTCATCGCGCACGACCGAAAACGCCACGCGATAGATCCGGCGCTGGAAGCGCTCCATGAGGATGCCGAACGCCGCCCCGTCGCCCGCGAGCGTGCGCTCGATCAGCGCCTGGTCGCTGGGGGCGTCGCTGTTGCTGATGCGGAACGCGGCCACGTTGCTTCTCACGCGAGTTGGACGGCACTGTGCCGGATTCGTTTACATGGTAGGCGAAGTTTCCGGCAGAGACCGGTGGCGGCCCGCCAGCCAGACGCCCGTGAAGATCAGCACCGCCGCGACGATCACGATCGGACGCAGCGTCTCCGCGAAGAAGATCACGCCGAGAAACGTCGCCAGCACCGGCTGCACGTAGGTGTACGCCGCGACGAGCGAGCTCTCCGCATGGCGCAGCGCCCACGCCTGGAGGAGATACGCGGAGATCGTCGGTCCCGCGATCACGAGCGCGAGCGCGATCCATGCGCCGGTCGAGAGCGATTGCCAGTTCTGTCGTGCCAGTGGCAGCGCCGCAAACGGCAGCAGCAGCACGGTTCCGACCGCGAACATCTGCGCGACGACACGCAGCGCCGACAGACGCTGCATCGATGGTTTCGAGAGCACGAGATACATCGCGTACGAAAGGCAGTTGATGACGATGAGCAGCGCGCCGAAGAGCGAGCGTGACGTGCCGGAGAACCCCTCGCCGCCGACGACGAGCAACGCGCCGGTGCATGCGAGCGCGATCCCACCGATGCGCGTCGCGGAGGCGCGCTCGCGTCCGAGGAGAATCGCGATGGCGAGCGTGAAGACGGGGATCGTCGTGATGAGAATCGCCGCGACCTGCACGCTCGTCAGCGAGAGTCCGATGAGAAACAGCGGTGCATTGATGACCACCGCGAGAACCGCGAATCCTGCGACGCGCCGTTTATCGCCGCGTGAAAGCGCGGGCTCGCCCCGCACGAGGACCGCGAGGACCGCTGCCGCGCCTGCGATGCGCAGCCACGCAAACACGGTCGGCGAGAACTCGCGCATTCCGAGCTTGGCAATGATGTAGTTCGCGGAGAAGAGCAGCGCGACCGTGAAGAGCGCGGTGTGGAGGCGGGGGGGGGGAGGGCATGGGTGGGCGCCTCAGAGAGTCTTAGAGGCGTAGAGTCTTAGAGTCGTAGAGGGTATTCGCGCGGCCTTTCCTCTAAGACTCTAAGACTCTGGAACTCTAAGACTCCCCTTCCACCCACACATCGTGATACCGCACCGGCGGCGGCACCAGCGACGTCCGCACGCCGCGCAGCTCCGGCTTGTGCAGCACGAACAACCGTTCGTGGAACAGCGGCACGAGCGGCGCCTCGCGCATCACCATCTGATTGAGCGAGCGATAAATCGTCGCGCGATGCTCGGTGTCGTTCGAGCGCCGCGCCTCGATGATCTGTGCGTCGAGCTCGGGGCTGCTGAAGTACAGACCGCGGATCGACGTCGCGGTGCTGTGGAAGAAGATGAAGAAGAAATTATCGGAGTCGGGGAAGTCGGCGTACCAGTTCGCGCAGTAGAGCGTTCCGTGTCCGCGCTGTGCACGCACCGCGGCCGCTTCGCCCGGCGCGTGGCTGGTCACGTTCACGCGGACGCCGATCGCGTCGAGATCTTCGATGATCAGCGGCACCACACCGGAGTTGTTGAACTCGTCCGTTTCCCAGGTGCGGTACTCGATGCTGAAGCCCGCGCCGAGGCCGGCCTGGCGCAGCAGTGCGCGGGCGCGCTCGGGGTCGTGGCTGTAGCCGCCCTGGCTCGCGTCGTATCCGAGGAGGCCGGGGGGGAGGAGACCCTGCGCGGGGATCGAGAGACCGGCATAGATGCGCTCGTTGATGCGACGGCGATCGATCGCGTAGTTCATCGCCTGCCGCACTTCCACGCGATCGAACGGCGGCGACGAGTTGTCCCATCCGATGTACGACGTGTGCAGCTGCGTCGTTGTCAGCAGATAGGGTGCGAAACGCGAGTCATTGCGCAGCTCGTCGACGATCTTCGGCGGGATGCCATGCGCGACGTCGAGCTCTCCGCGCAGGAACGCGTCGGAGACTTCGCGGAAGCTGCGCAGATCGAGACGGAACATCAGCTCGTCGAGGTTCGGCTCGTTCGGGATGTAGTAGTCGCGGTTGCGCGTGAGTCGCACGTGCTTGCCTTCGATCGCTTCTTCGACCTTGAACGGACCCGCGCCGATGCCGGTGAGCCGGTACCGCTCGGGATCGCGTGTCTCTTCGATGGGAATGATGCCGCACTCGTGCGTCGTCAGCAGTGAGAGGAAAAACGCCACCGGTTCTTTGAGCTGAATCTCGACCGTGTACTGATCGCGCACGACGACGCCGGTGAGTTGCCGCGACCGGCCTTCGAGCACTTCGACGGCGCCGCGCACGCTGTGCAGGATCCATGCGCCGCTCGATTTCGTTTCGGGAAGCAGCAGCCGCAGCAGCGTTTCGTAAACGTCCTTCGCTTCGAACGTGCGGCCGTTGTGAAAGCGCACGTTGCGCCGCAGATGAAAACGGTAGACGTGTCCCTGCTCGAGCACTTCCCAGCGCTCGGCGAGATCGGGCATCAGCTCCGCGCCTTCGCCGTACTTCACGAGCGTCGCGTGAATCGCTTTCGAGAAGAAGCCGAGCGCGGATGCGGACGTGTGGCCGGGATCGAACGTCAGGCGCTGCCACAACACGGTCGCCGTCGTCACCTTGCCGCCGCGCGTCGGTGCGGGCAGCGTGAATCGCGACAGCTCCTGTTTGAGCAGCGTCGATTCGTGGCTGAGCGTGTTCGACATCTGATTGAGATCGGCGACGCCGAAGCTCGACTCGCGCGAGCCCTGCTTGATGACGTCCATCGACTTCACGATCGCCGAGCTTTCGGCGGCGAGCACGGACGTCGACTCGAGCACCGTCTGCACGAGGCCCATGATGTTTTCCATGGCCCGGCTGATGGCGCGGCTGCCGGTTTCCTGCTCGCTCATGGCGCGCTTGAGGTGCTTGGTGTAGTCGCGCACCATCGACGCCTGCTGCCCGATCTTCTGCGACGTCTGCGATTGCTGCTGACTCGCGGTCGCGGTCTGCTGCACCATCTTCGTGACTTCTTCGATCGCCGCCGTCGCCGCCGCGCTGCCACGCGCCTGCTCTTCCGTCGCGCGTGCGATCTCGGAGATCGAGCTCGTGGAGCGATCGGTGAGATCGAGAATCTTGTCGAGGACCTGCGATGCGCGCGCGGTGAGGCCGACGCCGTCCGACACGCGATCGGCGCTCATCGTCATCTGTTCCGCCGCGCGTCCGACGCCCTTCTGCACGTTCTGAATGAGCGTGCGGATCTCTTCGGTCGAGACCGAGGTGCGCTCGGAGAGGTCGCGAATCTCATCGGCGACGACTGCGAATCCGCGACCGCGCTCACCGGCCTGCGCGGCGATGATCGCGGCGTTCAACGCGAGCAGATTGGTCTGGCCGGCGATGTCGTCGATGACGCGGACGATGTCGCCGATTTCCTGCGAACGTTCCGCCAGCTCGGCGAGCGCGAGTTTCGCTTCGTCGACCGACATCTGGATCTTGCGCATGCCGTCGACGGTGCCGCCGACAGCGACGCGTCCTTCGTTCGCCGCGTCGGTGACGTAGCGCGCGAGCTCCGACGATTGCCGCGCGGAGTTGCGGATTTCTTCGGTGGTCGCGTTCATCTGAACCATCGACGACGCGGTCTGCGTCGCGAACGACGAGAAGCTTTCGGTGTTGGTCGCGACTTCGTTGATCGACGCGATCATTTCTTCGATCGCGGACGAGGTTTGCTCGACGAACTCGGAGAGCGTGTCCGCGATGCGGCTCACTTCTTCAATCGACGCCGACATCTCCAGTACCGAAGTCGAAGTCTTCTCGGCATTCGCCGAAAGTTCTTCCATGCTCCGCCGCACGTTGTTGATCGACTGGTCGATCTGCGTGACGGACGAGGAGGTGATCTCGGTCGATGAAAGCTGTTCGGTCGCGCTGCGCGCGAGAATCCGGGAACGCCCGCTGATCTGATCGCTCGCTCGCGCGACGTCGGCGGCGAGCTGGCCGAAGCGGCGGATGGTGCGCTCGAGGTTTGCCACGAGACCGCGCATGGCGGACGCGGTGCGCATCGACTGTGTCTCTTTGACGATGTCGCGCGAGGAGATGGACAGGTCGCCGCTCGTGACGCGATCGATGAGCTTGATGACGCCCTCGCGCCGTGCCAGCGCGCGGCTCACCCACATCTGGAAGACGATGACGCTGCCGCCGCACGCCACGATCGCCGCCACGAGGACTTTCCACCACATGGAAAACGTCATGCCGGGGACAGCCCAGGCGAAGAGGCTGAACAGGGCGAGACAGGCGAAGACGAGGACCCAGATCTGCTGGGTTCGGCCGAAGTGCCGCTTCTTCATAGAGTTCCCAAGATTGCCGCGACCGGATGCTAACATGAGGCCCCCGCCGGACTCATGAGTGATTCCTTCGAAGCCCGCCGCGCATTGATCGATCGGGCGCTGGCCGACATCGCAGCGCACACGCGCGCCCCCGCCGCACTCTCCGCCCCAATCCACCGAGCCCTCGGATCCCCCGGCAAGCGCGTGCGCGGCATCCTTCTCATTGCAGTGGGCGAGGCGTTCGGCTGTCGCGTGGAGAAGCTCGCGTCCGCCGCCGCAGCGATCGAGATGATCCATGCGTCGTCCCTCATCCTCGACGACCTCCCATCGATGGATGACGCTTTGCTGCGACGCGGCGCGCCGACGCTGCATCGCGAGTTCGGCGAAGATCTCGCGATTCTCACCGCGGTCGCGTTGCTCAATCACGCGTACGGCATCGTCGCGAAAGCGCACGCGGATCTCTCGCCGCGCCGCTGGCCGATGCAGCAGGTCGTACAGCGCGTCGTCGACGCCGTGGGCTGGGACGGTACGGTTGCCGGCGAAGCAGTCGATCTGCACAGCGAAGGCTCGACGCTCGATTTCGATACGCTCGAATTCATCCACTCGCGCAAAACCGGCGCGTTATTCGTCGCGGCTGCAGTGGTCGGCGGCATGCTCGCGAACATTCACACCGCACCCTTGCAACGCATCGAAGTCTTTGCCAAGAACCTCGGCCTCGCATTTCAAATCACGGACGACGTTCTGGACGTGACGTCGAATGTCGAAGTGCTGGGGAAGGATGTGGGGAAGGACGAGCAGCGACTGACGTTCGTGAAACTCGCCGGTGTGGAAGGCGCGCGCAAGTTGAGCGAGGAGCTCGTGGAGACGTCGATGAGCGCGATCGGGCCGCTTGGTGCTTCGGCGCGTGTGCTTCGCGATCTCGCGTTGCTCGTGCGCGATCGCGTCCGCTGACGTCTTAGAGTTTGCGAATCACGCGACAGGGATTTCCTGCCGCGAGCACGCCGCTGGGGATATCGCGCACGACGACGCTGCCTGCACCGATCGTTGTGTCGTCGCCGATGGTGACTCCGGGACAGATGACCGTCGCTCCGCCGATCCAGGCGCGTGAGCCGATGATGATCGGCTTCGCACTTTCGAGTCCCGCAACGCGCTCTTGTGCATCGAGCGGATGGGTCGCGGTGTAGAGCTGCACCGACGGTCCGAGAAACGTCTGCGACCCGATCACGATCGCGGCGACATCGAGAAACATGCAGTTCATGTTCACGAACACGCCGTCGCCGAGAGAGATCTGGTTGCCGTAGTCGCAATAGAACGGCATTTCGATGATGACGTTTGCGCCGACGTTGCCGAGGAGCTCGCGCAGGGTTGCGTCGCGACGCGGATCATCGGGCGCGAATGCGTTGTAGCGCTGCCACAACGAACGTGCCCGATTGCGCGCGGCGATGAGCGCGGGATCTGCACCGTTGTACAGATCGCCGCGCACCATCTTGTCGTGTTCCGAGATCATGCTCCGTCGTATGCTCGCTGCAGGCCAGAGATGTCGATTTTCGCCATTCCCAGCATGGCCTGCATGACGGCGTTTGCCTTCGCGGGATTCTTGTCGCCGAGCATTTCGCCGAGGACTCTGGGGACGATCTGCCAGGAGAGGGCGAACTTGTCCTGCAGCCAGCCGCATTGATTCGGCATGCCGCCGCCGTCGAGGAGCTTGTCCCACAGTTCGTCGACTTCTTCCTGTGTTTCGCAGCTCACGAAGAACGAGATGGCCGGCGTGAACTTGAACATCGGACCGCCGTTGAGCGCGTAGAGCTCCTCGCCATCGAGCTCGAACGTCGCGGACATGACGCCGCCTTTCGGTCCCGGACCGGCGTCTCCATAGCGGGTAACGTTGCCGATTTTCGAGTTCTTGAAAATCGAAACGTAGAAATTCATGGCCTCTTCGGCCTGGTCGTTGAACCACAGGAACGGTGTGATTTTCTGCACTTGCATTCTCCTCTTTGTTTTAGCTGCCCTTCGCAGAACTCATTGGTTTTATAACTCATAAGTTATGTGTTGTCGGATCACAAGTCAAGTGAAAATGTGCGCATGATCGACGACGGCCTCGACGCGATGTCCCGCGAACAGCTCATCTCCGAAATCCGCAAACTGCGCGCAGGGATTCGCTCTCATCGCGACAGCTCCGGACAGGAGTTGTGCTGGCATCACCCTGCACTATGGGGACTGTTGCCGGAGAAGACGGACCCGCTGCCGGTCGTGCCCGAATGGCCGCAGTTTCTGCGCGGGTGCGTGCGCTATCGGGAATCGTTGGATGCGCAGGCACCGAAAGCGCCGCGAGTGGCTGGGGAGTACGAAGATCCGCGTTGACGTCAATCCCATCTTCATGCTCGCACCTGACGCCATAAGAGCGACAGCGCAACCAGCGTCACAAACGGTCAGGGAGAACAGCACAAAGACCGGCGGACAACCTTGCCATTGCGCGATTGTGCGAGTACGACTTTCAAGCGACGTACAATCGCGCCCATCCCATGAAAATCTGCCCACGCTTCCTGTCGCGGCTCCTCGCGAATCGGCATGCCGGCGTCAGTCGCCGCTCGTTTTTTCGCGGCGCGGGCATGGCCGCCGCCGCGGCAGTGGTCACGACCAGCATCAAGGCTGCAACACCGGCCGAAGCAAAGAAAGCGGCACCGCCGTCGCGAGCACAACGCGTCTATCGCGCGCGCCTGCGCGCCGCGCAACTCGAGCTCGATCGCAAGAAGTATCGTCACGCCGGCAATGGCGACGAAGAGCGCTATCCAAAGCTGTGGGGCAGCTATTCGAAAGGTCTGCCGCATGCTCCGAACGGAGAAGTGGATCCGAAGCCATACGCGGCGTATCTCCGCGCGATCGCGACCGGCGAGGTCGCGCATTTCGAGCAGGTACCGCTCGGCGGTTACCTGAAGCTCGCGGATCCGCAAGCCGCGAATGCAATCGATCTTTGCGGGCCGGATGCGGAATCGCTTCCCTTGAGCGTGCCTCCCGCGATCGGTACGCCCGAGCTCGCGGGCGAGCTCACGGAGCTCTATTGGCACGCGCTGCTGCGCGACGTTTCGTTCGCCGAATATCCGCAGCATCCGATCGTGCAGCGCGCCGCCGCTGAGCTTTCATCGGTCGCTGATTTCCGCGGACCGAAAGATGCCGGCAAGGTCACGCCGTCGACGCTCTTTCGCGGCCTCACCGCCGGTGGTCTGCGTGGCTACTACATTTCCCAGTTCCTGCTGCGCGACATTCCGATGACGCCGATCCGCGTCGCGCAGAAGATCCGCACGGCCGTGCCGGGACGCGATTACATGACGTCGTTCGAGGATTGGCTGAACATCCAGAACGGGCAGGTCTCCGCCGTGAACACGTTCGACGACACTCCCCACTACATCCGCAATGGCCGCGACCTCGGCGAATACGTGCATCGCGACTTCACCTATCAGGCCCCGCTCGGCGCGTGCCTGATGCTCCTGCGCATGAGCGCTCCGCTCGACGGTGCCATTCCGTACAACTACTCGCTCACGCAGGGCGGCTTCGTCACGTATGGCGCGTCCGACATCTTTCATCTCGTCGCCACGGTCGCGAATCTGGCGTTGAAGGCGGCGTGGTACCAGAAATGGATCGTGCACCGCCGCGTGCGTCCGGAAGAGATCGCGGGGCACCTGCACGTGTCGCTGACGAACGGCATGGAGTCGCCCTTACACGACGACGTGCTGCGCTCCGAAGCCGTGCGGATGACGCACTCGCGCTACGGAACCTACCTGCTGCCGCAGGCGTATCCCGAGGGCTGTCCGTCGCATCCGGCGTATCCGTCAGGACATGCTGTTTTCGCGGGTGCGTGCGTGACCATGCTGAAAGCGTGCTTCGCGGAGTCGTGGGTGTTGCCGAACAGCGTCGTCCCGAACCGCGACGGCACGGCGCTCGAGCCGTGGCGCGGTCCCCAGCTCACGGTTGGCGGAGAGCTGGACAAACTGGCGGAGAACATCAGCATCGGCCGCGACTTCGCGGGCATTCACTGGCGCTCGGACGCGGCGGAAGGTCTGCGGTTGGGGGAGGCGTTCGCGATCGGCTATCTGGAAGAGATGCAGGTCACGGCGAATGCATCGTTCTCGGGATTCACGATCACGAAATTCGACGGCACGCGCGTGACGGTCTAACGCGCACCGGCGCCGAACGTGAACAGTCCCGGCAGGTCCACCGGCAACCGTCCCGAGGCCACGAGCTCTCCACGCAATACGCGCGCAACCGCCTGCTGCGACACGTCGAGAAATCCGTATGCACAAACGTATGCATCGGCGTCGGGAAGGTCGCGGATGAGATCGGGCGATCCGAGTGAGATGAGGAGAAAGCGCGCTTTCGGACGCACACGTCGGATGGCTTGCAGGATCTTCATCTGATTTCGGTTCTGCGCGACACCGACAATCAGCGTAGCGTCGCCGGCGAGCGCACGCGCGCGCTTCGACCAGGTCCCGATCATCGGTTCCGTCAGGCGCGCCGGCGGATGAAGAGCGTGCTTCGTCGCGACCGTGTCTGCGATCGCACCGACCGGACCTACATAGACGATCCGATCGTCCGGCCGCGTCTTCAGCGGAATGAGTTTCCTGCGATCACGCAGCAGCGTGATCGCTTTCGATGCAACTTCGGCTGCGACATCGGCCGTCGCCGGTTCTTCCGCCGCGGGTCGCCAGACATCAACGCGAAGCTTCACGCGCAGAATGCGCCGCAGTGATGCGCGCAGCCGTTCGTCGGTGAGCTCGCCGCTTGCGTACGCCGCCTCCAGAGCGCTGATGACTTCCTGCCGATCGCGGTCGTGCCACAGCACGATGACCAGGTCGGCGCCGGCGAGGATCGAGCGGACGGCCACGCGTCCGATGCCCGCGGAGCGATCGATGGCACTCATCTGCAGAGCGTCGGTGACGAGCAGGCCGTCGTAGCGCAGATCGCGACGCAGCACGCTCATCACGGCAGGAGAGAGCGTCGCCGGATTCACGCGATCGAGCGAAGGCTGCAACACGTGACCGATCATCACGCCGTCCGCATGGGCGAGCGCGGCGCGGAAAACATTCATGTGCCGGCGCCGCGTCTCCGCATCCGCATCGAGGATCGGCAGACCGCGATGCGAGTCCACCTCGGCATCGCCGATTCCAGGAAAGTGTTTGGGCACTGACGCGATGCCTGCTTCGCTCTGACCGCGGATGAATGCACTGCCGAGGCGCGAGACGAGGTCGGGATCGCTGCCGAAGGAGCGGATGTTGATCGCCGAACGCGGCGTCGTGGCCATGTCGAGCACCGGTGCGAAGTTCATCGTGATGCCGAAGTGGCGCAGGTCGCGTCCGATCGCGCGTCCGGTTGCGTACGACAGTTCGCTCGAGCGGGTGGCGCCGAGCGCCATGTTGCCGGGAGCGTTCGACGAGGCATGGAAGATCCTGGTGACTTCGCCGCCTTCCTGATCGACGGCGATGAAAGGCGGCACGCGGGTCGCGCCGAGCGCACGGATGCCGGCAGTGAGCTCGCGCAGTTGTTGCGGCGACTGGATGTTCTGCGCGTACAGCGCAATCGCGCCGACGCCGACCTCGGAAACGAGATAGCGGAGCTCCTCATCGACGCGTATGCCGGAAAAGCCGACGCAGAGAAGCTGCGCGATCCGTTCGCGCGGCGTCATGCGGGCGATCCACGCGTCGATACGCGCTTCGGTCGACGTGCTTTCCGCAGCGAACAGCGATGGCGAGAGGGAGACGAGAAAGGCGGCGATGCTCGCGCGAATCACGAGCATCGCGGCCTCGAGGTATTCAGTCATTGGGCGGTGACGGCGGCCCCGCCGGTCCGCGGAACTTGCCGACGAAGAGCATCGTCGACCATGGGGTGTACGTCGAGTCATTCGGATTGAGGTCGGAGCCGGTGCCGCCGACGAAGAGCATCAGTTTGCCCGTCACTGCAACCGCAGCCGTACCCGCGTATCCGAGGCTGCTGAAGTTGTACGTATTCTCCTGGAGCTGGAGCGGATCTGCGATTCCGACGACAAGCACGGAGCCTGGCGAGCCGCCGTAGAAACTGCTCGACGTTGCACACACCGCGTAGTCGTCGACGACGGCGACGTCGCTGACGGACAGTTCGGATTGCGTGGACGTCACCCACTGCGGTTGCGCAGGCACGCTCAGGTTCACGATCTGGAGTCGGTTGCCGCTCAGATAGAGAACGCCATCGCGGAGCGTGAGATTGAACACGCGTCCACCGATCTCGAGAAACGAGACCACCGACATCGCGGCGGGGTTCGTTGCGTCGAGGATGCGGATCATCGTCCGATACGCGTCGTAGCCCGGTGCGTCATCGATCGGTTCTTCGGCGACGACGAGCAGGTTGCCTTGCGCGGTGACCGCGTTCAGCGGGAGCTCTTCGACGATCGAGGTGCCGAGGTGGATCGCCGCTGCGGGGTTGCTGACGTCGTAGACGTGCATTCCCTCGGCGCTTCCGACGACGTAGAGACGCGTGCCGTCGAGTGCGAGCTTTTTCGCGCGGCCGCTGTCGATCGTAGCGAGGAGTTGCGGCAAGGCGGGATTCGTCATGTCGACGACGTGCACGCCTTCTTCGAGGGCAGCGACGAATGCGGTCGTGCCCTGCCAGACGACGTCGACGGCGGAGTTCATCGATACCTGTCCGGCGAGCACCGGGTTGGTCTCATCGGTGAGGTCGACTGTATGCAGTCCACCGGTGCCGGCTGCTACTGCGGCGAAGCGGCCGTTGGCGGCGACGCCGTAGCCCTGTCCCGGAACTTCGATTACCGAGATCGGACCGGGTGGTGCCGGCAGAAGTGCGAGATCGCTGATGACTGTGATGCCGCCGCGTACGGGCTCATGTCCGCTGCTCTGACCAGTCTGACGCTCGTCGTCGAGCTCGGCCGACGCTGACACGGAGATCTGCGTTGTGGTGGGGACGCCAGGGATGACGTAGGCGCCAGCGATGTCAGTGGTTGCGGTGAACTGCTCCTGACCATCGACGAACACCTGCGCGCCGGGGACGACGTTGCCTTCGAGATCCGTCACGATCCCACGCACCATAGTGAGGGGGTCTTCGATCACCGTGATCGTGACCGTCGGCGAAGTACTGCTGCGGCCTCCGTAGTCGTTCACGGTGGCGAAGATCCGGATGGGCGGTCCGGGCTCGCCGGGCAGCGGAAGCGAGAACGTCGCCGAGTTGGAGTAGTACGAGGCCTCCACTTCTTCATCGTTCACGAACAGCGTCAGGAAGTACACGCCGTGCGGCGCGATGGCCTCGACGTTCACGTACATCACTTCGTTGAACACGAACTGTGCGCCGTCTGCAGGGCTGACGATCCGCACCGTCGGATTGATGAGCGTCATCGTGAGATCGTCGACGAGCGTCGTGCCTTCGACGGGCGCGATCGGGCCGATCATGCCTTCATATTCGAGCGTGTCGCGGGTCGCGGCCGCCGAGATCGTGTAGCCGCCGCCGATGGTGGACAGACCGCTGAATGAGTACTGTCCCGCCGCATCCGTCGTCATCGTGAGCTGCCCGAGGGTGACGGTTACATTCTCGAACGGCAGACTGGCGGGATCGAGGATGCGCCCCCTGAGGGTGGTGAGCGGATCGGGTCGTACCGTGAGGGTGACGTTCGCGGCCTGGGTCGCGTTCCCTCCCCAGTCCGTGGCGATGGCGCCGAGCGTCATCGTCGTCTGATTGTCGGGAACGGAAATCATCAGCGTGAACGGCGGAAACGACGCCGCCACTTCGGCTCCGTCCGCAAGGAGCGAAACCTCGGCGACCGCGAGATCATCTGCTGCCTCGACCTCGACGGGGACGAGGCTTCCGGCCGTGACGAGAGTGCCGGCGGCAGGCGACGTGATGCGCACCGTTGGCGCTATGCCGGCCGTGTCGGCTCCCTCGGCGTACTGTCCGATCATGAGTCGCGTGTCGCCGGTCGTCCCGAAATCGGATCCGACGAAGAACGACTCACCAGTGACGAACACATAGCGGTCATCGACGTCGATGCCGGTCCCTGCGTAATCGCCGAGACTGGAGAGATCGAAGGCGCTCTGAAAGAGCGGCGCGTTCGGGTTGCCGACGTCGACGAACGGAACGGCATTGAGGAAGAGCTGTTCCGCGAACATCGCGAACTGCCCATTCAGCGCAACGTCGCGCGGTACGAACTGCGGAACGCTGCCGCGGAGGCGCGGCTGCGTGGGCACGGCGAAATCGAGGATGTCCAGGCCGTTACTGAATCCCGCGATGTAGGCGAAGGGTCCGCGCACGACCAGATCCTTCGAGCCGCTTCGCTGTACGCGTCCGGCGAGCTGCGGCGCGGACGGCGTCGAGACGTCGATGACCTCGAGCGAGTAATCGGCGGCGACGACGGCGTGATTGCGGAACACGGCCACGCCTCTCGCGTGGCCGTCCGTGGTGATGCCTCCGACGACGACCGGCGCGCTGAGCGTGCTGATGTCGACGATCTGCAGCCCTTCCTGTCCGGCCGCGACGTACGCAAACGAGTCTTCGAGCCAGATGTCCTGTGCGACGCCGGGGATCGCAACCGTTGCCACGAGAACGGGTGCATTCGGCACGTGGACATCGATGATGTGCATTCCGGCGGTACCCGCGGCGAGGAAGACATGTCCATCGCGGATCCGCAGATCGATGGCCTCGCCCGGCAGAGGAAGACCGGCCACGAGGCTCGGCGACGCCGGTGTGCGCACATCGACGACCCGCAGGCCGCCGCTGCCCGCGGCCACGAATGCGTATCCGCCGTTGACCTTGACGTTGTTCGCGTAACCGGGGATGGCGATGGAGGCGAGCGGCTGCGCCGTGAACGCTTCGACGCGCACCGGAATCGTGGCCACATAGCCATTGCTCGAGACGGTGACTGTCGTGGTGCCTGTGTTGCCGGGGAAGAGTCGGCCGTCGATCTCACCGAAGTTGCAGATGCCGGGGTCGTCGGTCTGATAGGTGGTGGCGAACGTCGTCGACGTGAGGTCGAAAAGCTGGCCGTCGAGCAGCACGCCGGTCACGGTGAGTTGCTGGAAGATCTCGCCGAAGATGACGTTCGCACGCATGCTGACGGAGGTCGGCGTGACGTCGACGCGACGCAGCGCGCGCGGGAGATCGAAGCTTTGCGGGTTCAGCGGATCGCTGCCGGTCTGCACTTCGAGGCCGTCGCGGATGCCGTCGCCGTCGGTGTCCGCGGCGCGGATGTCGGTGCCCAGTCCGAACTCGGCGACGTTCGTGAGTCCGTCGCCGTCGGGATCGCCGGCTGCATCTGCGGGATCATTCGGATCGAGCCCGTTGGCCGTCTCGAAGTCGTCGGGCATGCCGTCGTTGTCACTGTCGACGGAGCCGCCGACGAGCAGACGCAGCAGACCGAGAGCGCCGTCGTTGGAGGCGCTGATGATGACGGGACCGGTTCCGATGGCGGTGACCAGTCCGTCCGGCGAGACGGTGAGCACTTCCGGATTGCTGGTCGTGTAGGCGGTGCCGTCGGATCCACTGGCCACACTGCGCGTCGCACCGTCGGGATGCGTTGCGATCGCGGAGAGCTGCACCGTGTCGCCGATCGCCGCGAGTACGAGTTGCGGTGCGGTCAGCGAGAGCGAAGCGGGCACCGGTACCGGGTTGATGAACTGAATGTCGTTCGCGAGCACCACGCCGTTCGTCGGAACGTCGAACCATTCGGACACGCCGATGCGCGTCACGCCGCCCGCCGTGCACGTGGCACGGGCGCGGACGCGGCCACGGGCCGACGGCACGTTTGCGAGTTGCCAGAAGCCGTTGCTGTCAACGGCGGCCACGCGATTGAGCACGGCCACGGTGCAGGTCTCGTCGAGTTGCTGCGCATGCGCGACGCTGCTGCCCGCAATGACGACCAACAGAGCCAGCAGCGCGGTTTGCGGCCGGGTCTTCACTCCGGGCATCGGATGATCCCTCCTGTTTTCAGGAACGCGAGAAGCTGGGTGACTTTCCTGTAGAGCTGTTGCCCGTGGATCTCGATGTCAGCGGTTTTTCCCGTGCCGCTGCAGTCATCGACGTAGGCGATCAGCAGGGTCGTGTCCTTGCCATGGGGGAGCTTCACGACGACCTGTTCGAAGCCGGGAGCGACGAACGACAACCACCCGGCGCTGTCTTCTTCGCGAAGCGAATCGGCGACACGTCGGAGCTTAGCTAGTTCCTGTATTGGAATCGCGCCGCGTGCTTTCCGCTCGTCGGACGTGTAGTCGAATGTGCCATCCTGGTAGAGGCGCAGCTCACGCGTTGGCATCGTCCACCGCGCTTCCAGGATCGGAGTGGGCGGGGCGATGCAACGGTCATAGCCTGCAGCCTCAAGCAGTTTCACCATCTGCGCAACAGAATCGGTGACATAGGCGTCGGCAACCGCGCCGCAGCGTTCCAAATAGGCGAAGCGCTCGATGCGCGAGTCGCCGTCGAATGCCACGACATCGACGTGTTCGAGCTCCGGCGGTACGTAAGACACGCCGATGCTCATACTCTCGAGGAACGACGTGCGGTGCCTTGCCAGTTGTTTCATGGCTTTCGTATCGAGGCGAAACTCGTTCTGACCGACGAGAATGCGGCCGTCGTCGAATACAGCGACCGAGGTCTTCGAGGCTTGGAAGAAAAGCTCGATGACGGGCTTTCCGTCCGCCGCCACGGACGTGGCGCCGCACGCAGACAGGAGACAGAGCATCAGGATTGTCGGGATCGTTCTTCGCATCGATTGCATAGCCTTCAGTTCGCCGGTTTCGTCGCCGGAAAGCATGCGGTTCCTGCCGCGGTCTTCAGTCTGCGCATCGGTCAAACCCTCCTGCTTTCAGAACCGCGAATAGCCGCGTGACTTTCTGTTCGAGCTGCGGACTGTAGCCATCGACGTCCGACGCTTTTGCGGAGCCGCTGCAGTCGGGGAGGTAGGCGATGAGCCGTTGCTTTTGGTGGCCACGGGGAAGCGTGAGCTTCACTTCGTCGATGCCGGGAGGGATGGACGACACCGGTTCCCCGCCGCGCGCGTCGCGCAGCGAATTGGCGAGGCGGCGGACTTCGAGTCTCTTCTTCCGCGGCAGCGCGCCGCGCGTCCTGCTCCCGCCGTACTCGTGCGCGAACGTTCCGTCTTCGTAGAGGCGGAGGTCATGCGCCGACCAGCGCGCTCCGATGAGGAGCTTCGACGTGCCGGCGCAGCGGTCGTATCCCGCGGCCGCGAGCAGTGTCACGAGCTGCGCGACCGACTCGGTGAGGTCGCCTGGGTCGGCGTTGGCGCCGCAGCGCTCCACGTATCCAATGCGTTCCACGCGCGTGTCAGTGTCGAATGCGACCACGTCGACGCGCTCGAGCGCCGGTACTACGTAGGACACGCCATCGCTCAAGTTTTCGACGAGCGACGCGCGGATCGTTCCCAACTGCTTCCTGGCGTCGTTCCGGAGGCGAACCTCCTGCTCTCCGGCCAGTACACGGCCGTCGTCGAATACCGTGACAGTGTTCTTCGACGCGCTGAACGTCAGCTCGACGACAGGCTTTCCGCCGGTCGTCGCCGACTTCGCGCTGCATGCTGGCAGAAGACAGAGCATCAGAATTCTCGGGATCGTTCCCCGCATCGGTTCCATCCTCATCACGGGTTCGGTTTCGTGGACGGAACGAACACCACGCCCACCGTGCCGGCCTGTATCTGTTTGGCCCGCTTCAGCTGAGACAGGACGTTGTACTTGTCGTAGTAGCCGTCGAGCGCTTTCGTCTCGAAGTCGGCCGGGTCGGTGTACGTCAGCCCATAAGACGGGTCGTAATACATGTCGGTGGTGCGCACGTAGACGATGGCGTGATTGACGTGCGCCTTCTGCGACGGGGT
>DASYLL010000226.1:0-11623 GCA_036009605.1 Thermoanaerobaculia bacterium
GTTTCTTCGAAACGCGCGTAACCCGCGTCCGTGAGTGCCGCGCGTACGACGTCCGTCAATGGCGCGCCGAACGCTTCGATCGCATCGACAGCGCGCTCGTGCAATGCGACCTGATCGAGCAACACACGCCAGTCATCCCGGTCCCCTTCAGCAGGAGACCGGAACAACGTGACGCTGATGTGCGGCCACTCGATCGCGCGTTGCCACGCGATCTCCGCGGCCGCGCGATTTTCGGGCGTGTCCGCCAGCCACACGGGTGTGTGAAACGAAAGCTTTTCGAGCTGCGCGGAAAAATTCTCCGCGAACACGATCGCAACAGTGCGCGGCATTCAGGCGCTCACCAGCCGCACTGTTTTCCCTTGTTCTGCGTTTCCAGCCAATCGAGCAGCGGACGGAAATAGTCGACGACCGCAGTCGCGTCCATCTCGCGCTGTCCGGTGAGCGCTTCGAGCGCGTCCGGCCAGGGACGGCTCATGCCCATCGACAGCATCTTGTCGAGACGCGCGCCCGCTTCTTTGTTGTCATAGATCGAGCAGCGATTGAGCGGGCCCTTATAGCCGGCCTGCTGACAAAGCGAGCGGTGGAACTGGAACTGAAGAATGCGCGCGAGGAAATAGCGCGCATAAGGGACATTCGCGGGGATGTGATACTTCGCGCCCGGATCGAAATACTGTTCGCCGCGATCGCCGGCCGGAGCAATGCCCTGATACTGGCGGCGCAGATCCCACCATGCTTTGTTGTAGTTCGCCGGCGTGATCTGTCCGGAGAAAACTCCCCAGCGCCACTTATCCATCAGGATGCCAAACGGGAAGAACGCGATCTTGTCGAGCGCATCGCGCAGCAGCAGCGGAATGTCCGCGGACGCCGGCGGCTCTTTGTCGAGGAATCCGATTTTCACGAGATAGGCGGGAGTGACCGAGAGTGCGATCGTGTCGCCAACGGCTTCGTGGAATCCGTCGTTCGCGCTGTTCTTGTAGAGGAACGGCTGGTCTTTGTACGCGCGCTGATAGAAGTTGTGGCCGAGCTCGTGGTGGATCGTGTTGAAGTCGTCGGCGTTCTTCTCGATGCACATCTTGATGCGCAGATCGTCGACGTCATCGACGTCCCACGCACTGGCGTGACACACGACCTCGCGGTCACGCGGCTTGGTAAACATCGAGCGTTCCCAGAAAGTCTCCGGCAGCGGCGCGAATCCGAGCGACGTGAAGAATCGCTCGCCGATCTTCACCATCTCGATTTCATCGATCTCTTTGCGCTTCTCGAGAATTTTCGTCAGGTCGTAGCCGCGGTCGGCTTTCGGCGGCGCGACGAGGTCATAGACGTTGCCCCATTCCTGCGCCCAGATGTTGCCGAGGAGGTGGGCGGGGATGGGCTGGTCGAGCGGAACGACTTTGTCGCCGTATTTCTTATTGAGGCCCGCGCGCACGAAGCAGTGCACGGAGTCATAGAGCGGCTTGACCTGATTCCACAGCCGATCCACTTCCGTCGCGAATGCATCGGGCGGCATGTCGTACTTCGAGCGCCACATCGCGCCGACGTCGGGGTATCCGAGGTCGCGGGAGCCCTGGTTCATGAGCTCGACGAAGCGCGTGTACTTGTCGCGCATCGGCGGGGAGATGGTGTGCCAGCCTTCCCACGCTTCGAGCAGCTTCTTCGGATCGCGGCTCGTACGCATGATGTTCGTGATCTCGTTGACGTCGAGGCAGTCATCGCCGCTCTTTCCGGGCGGGCAGAACTTGCCGGCGCCGTATGCGGCCTCGAGATCCGACGCGATGCGCGTCATCTCCGCGGTCAATGCGGGATCGGCGGGACCGGGCGACGTGAGCGACAGCTTGATGGTCTCGAGCTTGCGCCGGACGTCGTACGGCAATTCGAGTCCGTCGTAGCGCGCGGCGCGTTTCGCGAGCTCGACGCCGGCATTGATCAGCTTCTCGTTTTCTTTCGCGGAGAGGATCTGGGTGTCGTACGAGATGTACGTCGACTGCACCCACGACGCGCGGTTCGCGTCGACATTGATGGCGGCCAGCCGCGCCTCCGCCTCGTTCACGAACTGCGCAGCCTCCTCGGCAGTCGGTGCCGCGGGTGCGGCCGGCGGGGCGGGTGTGGCCTCAGCGGTGGTCATCGTCGACTCCTCAGCGGCTTCCTGCGGCGCCGCCACGGGAGCGGGGGAAGGGGTGGTGGTGGTACAGGCCGCCAGCAGCAGCGCAGCGGTGCTCACGAGAATGGGCGTGGGGATACGCATAACACCTCCGTAAATTTCAGATCCGGGAAGGAAGCAATGAGGCGGCCAGCAGTATAGGCGGCCTCGGCTGGAGCAAACGCTCCGTGTTGTCACCGCGTATCAGAAGAAGCGGATGTTATATTGAAACCTCCGCGCGACGCGTTACGTCGCATTCATCATGACCTCGAGGAGATCCATGCACCCCGACTTTGCCCGCCGTGTTGTCGTCACTGCCGCGCTCGTCGCGACTGTCTTTGTCGTCCTTCCAAGCGAGGCGTCCGGTCGCCGGCGCGCGGTCGCGCCTCCGACTGCGGGCGGCCAGCTCACCGCACCCGAGATCAACGGAACTGTTCTCGATGACGTCACCAATTCCCCGGTCGTCGGCCTGCGCGTGCGCGCCGGCAACCGCACCGATACCACCGACAGCGCAGGCGCGTTCAAGATCAAGAACATCACCAGCTACCACGGCGTGATCGTGATCGAGACGCTGCGCAGCGGATACGCGCCGAAGACGCAGAATCTGACCACGGGCGGAACGCAGACGGTCAACATTCGCGTGCAACCGCTGCCGACCGTGCGCGTGCGCAAAGTGAACAACACATCCTTCGATCTCGATTTCGATTCGCTCGAGTTTGGTTATCCGGTCGTGTTCAGCGGATACAACGCCGCGACCTACGACGAGTTCTGCAAGCCGAGCGGGACGAAGGTCACGATCGATCGCGCGGACATCCGGAAGATCACCGGTCCCGCGACGATGGTCGGACAGGCGTCGTGCTGCAGCGAGCGCAACGTGCTGAAGGTCAACGCCGAGCTCAAGACGGGCGAGACGACCGACCTGTTCTTCATGGACACGTGCAGCGGCATTCCGAGCATCGACCTGATCGGCCGCAATCACGTGACCGGCAAGATCGAGTACACGCCGTTCACGCAGGTCGCCGAGATCACGTTTCCGTAGGTCTACAATGACGGCGTGACCAGCGTCGCGCCGCGCCTTCTGCATCCCGCGCTCGAGGACGTCGAGCGTATCTACGACGCGCAGCAACGGAATCGCGCGTCGATCGCCGCGACGACGGCGGCGCAGCGAATCGAAAAGCTGCGCCGCTTCGAGCGACTCATGCTCGAGCGACGCGATGAAATTCGCGCGGCGATGTGGCAGGACTACCGCAAGCCCGCGGCCGAGGTCGATCTCTCGGAGATCTATCCGGTGGTGAGCGAGGCGCGGCATTCGATCCGCCACCTGCGCAAGTGGATGAGGCCGAAGCGAGTGTCGACGCGGCTCGCGCTCTTCGGGTCGAAGTCGACGATCGTGTACGAGCCGAAAGGCGTCGTGCTGATCATCGCGCCGTGGAACTTCCCGTTCAATTTGACGCTCGGACCGCTCGTGTCCGCGATCGCAGCTGGTAACTGCGCGATGGTGAAGCCGTCCGAGATGACGCCCGCGTCGACGGCGTGCATGCACCGCATCGTCAGCGAGCTGTTCGAAGAGAACGAAGTCGCGATCATCGAAGGCGATGCCTCGGTCTCTGAGGAACTGCTGCGACGGAAGTTCGACCACATCTTTTTTACCGGCAGTCCCGCCGTCGGAAAGATCGTGATGAAAGCGGCCGCGGAGCACCTGACGTCGGTGACGCTCGAGCTCGGAGGCAAGTCGCCGGCGATCGTCGATTCAACCGCGAATATCGACGAGGCCGCGAAGAAAATCGCCTGGGGCAAGTTCTTCAACAGCGGACAGATCTGCATCGCGCCCGATTACGCGCTCGTGCACGAAAGCGTGCGCGATGAGTTTGTCGAGAAGCTGCGCGCGTCGACGGCGGCGCTGGGCGATGCGTCACGCGGCGTGATCGTGAACGACCGTCATGCCGCGCGCGTGAAGCGTTTGATCGATCAGGCGGTCGAGCAGGGCGCGAACGTCGCCCTCGGTGGTTCGAGCGATGGACGTCGCATTGACGCGACCGTGCTCACGAATGTGCCTCCCGATTCTGCGGTGATGCGCGAGGAGATCTTCGGGCCGGTCCTGCCGGTGCTGACGTATCGCTCGCTCGATGAAGCGTTCGAGGTCATCGAAGGAAAAGAGCATCCGCTCGTGCTCTACATTTTCAGCCGCAATCGCAAGGTCGCGCGACGGATTCTGCAACACACGCGCGCCGGCGGCACCGCGATCAATCACACGCTGATTCACTTCTATCAGCTCGACCTGCCGTTCGGCGGCGTCGGTCACAGCGGCGTCGGCAAATCACACGGCTTTGCGGGATTCGAAGCGTTTTCGAATGGACGCGGCGTGCTGGATCAGAGGTTGCCGTTCAGTGCGATTGAGATGTTGTACCCCCCTTACGAGGGGAAGTTCAAGAAGTGGTTGATCGACTTCACCGTGCGGTGGCTGTGAAATCAGTCGCAGAGTCTCAGAGTCGCAGAGTCTCAGAGACGTGCAAACACATTGGTCGTAGTTCGCAACATCTCTGCGACTCTGCGACTCTGAGACTCTGAGACTCGATTCACAACGCCTTCCGCAACCGCTCCTTCGCGCGCATGTACAACGGCCCCACCGACCCGAGCGGGATCGACGCGAGCGCGCTGACTTCATCGTACGAATGCTGCTCGAGGCCGACCATCGTGCAGAGCATGCGCGAGCGGTCGTCGAGTTTGGCCATGGCCTGGCGAATCGCGATCACGTCGTCGTCGTTGCGCTCGATCTCGATGACGGGGATGGGCACGCTGCGCGCGCGGTCGCGGACGCGGCGGTCGATCTCCTGGCGGCAGAGATTCGCCATCGTGCCGGACAGCCATGCTTTCGGCGTGCGCACCTGACTGCGTTTCTCGAGATAGAGAACCCATGCTTCCTGCACGAGCTCTTCGACGTCGCTTTCGTGGAAGCCGTAGCGGCCGCGTGAGATCGCCTGCAGCGTGTTGAGCGTCGAGGCGTAGAGCGATTCGAGATCGTCGCCGCGCTCCGCTTCCGCCGCCGCTTCGACCACTGCGAGCATCTCGGCCAGCGCGGCCATGAGCTCTTCTTCGGCGACCGGCTTGCGCAGGACGAGATGCGCACCGCGCTCGCGCAGCAGCTTCTCGGTTGCGTCATCGGCGTATGCGGTCATCGTCGCAACGCACGACTTCGGGCTGAGGCGGCGGACCGCTTCGAGCAGGCGGAAGCCGTCGTCATCGCGGCGCATGCGCAGGTCCGAGAGGATGATCGGGAAGTACTCTCCCGCCATCAGCGCTTCGGCTTCATCGCAATCGGACGCCCCGGAGGAGTCGAGTCCGTTGAGCTGGAGGAGCGCCTGCACGCCTTCTACGATCATGGGTTCGTCGTCGATCACAAGTATTTTAGACACGACGATTCTTAGATCAAGGGCTGAGCCAAGCGTAAATCATTGAAAACAAACACTTGAAGCGACTGCCGGTACGGGCAGGACCGGTCAGGTGTTTATTTTCTGGACGGTGCGAGGACCGCGTCGAGTCCGGCGCGAGTCAGTTTCGCGGCCGCGTTCGTCGCAGCTTCGGTGGACGCGTACGGTCCCGCGCTCACGATCGTCAGCACGCCGCTGACCCGAAGCTTCGCGTCGACGCCGCTCCGCAGCGCGCGTTGCAAGGTCTCTTCGGCGTTCGCACGTACGCGATACGCGCCGATCTGGACGACGATCTCGCCACTGACGACAGTGCGGATCTCCGGCTGAGCGACCACGGGCACCGATTGAAAATCGACCGTCAGCAACGTCGGCTCGGGTGCGAGCACGACAGTGCGTTTCGCGTTGCCCGCGATGATCGTCAGTTCGCCCGCGGGGAGCGAGCGAATTGCGAAGCGGCCTTCCGCGTCGCTGCGCACGCGTTTGCCGAGGGGTTCGATCAGGATGTCGGAGTTGGGCGGCGCGCCCTGGCCATTCACGCTGCGCAGCGCGCGCAACTGCCAGTCGAGTTTGCGAGGCTCGCCGCGATCGAGCATGACACTGCGCGCTTCGGTGCCGGCGAGCGAGTGACCGATCGGAACGGAATCAGCGACGATCGTCACTTCCCATTCGCCCGGCGCGGTCGCGGTGGTGAATGTTCCTTCACTGTCCGTGGTCGCGAGAATCTGTCTGGTCCCGCGCGACAACATCACGCGCACGCCGGCCAGGCCACGTCCCGCATCGTTCGTAACGAGTCCAACGACACGCGCGGGCGTCGTCGCGACGCCGAACGAAATCGTATCGCCCGGCTGTGCTTCGACGCGCGAAGGCGTCGTGAAGTACGCCTCGGTACGCGCAACGCGCACGGTCACGTGATGCGAGCCGCGCGGAACATTGCGGAACGCGAACTTGCCCTGTGCATCCGTCTGCTGCGGCGTCGCACCATCGAGATCAACCTCGGCGACGATACCGGTGCCATCGCTCGCACCGTCGAGATCTTCATCCGCGAACACGGTTCCCGAGATCGTGCCCCTGCCGCCGCCGGAGAACGGCACGCCGTCGAAACGCTGACGCACGCCGACTTCGAGGTAGGGCTGCACATTGGAATCGAATCCGCGTCGGTCGCTGCGCCAGTACGTGTAGCCGGCGAAGAGATCGGTCGCGGCAGTGATGCGGCGCGAGTAGGTGAGGCTTGCGATCGTGGTCGCGCTGCGCGAGGCCACGCCCTCGACGACGTTGTGCAGCACGCGCGCGCGCATCTGATGCCGCGCTTCGGACGTGCCGAGCCACGAGGCTTCGAATCCGAGGAGCGTGCGCATCGGGGCGAAGTCGACGGTGACGCCTTCGATGAATCCGAGCTCGACGAGCGCGGCGTGCTCGCGCAGTGCGCGTGCGATATCCGAGGGCGAGGTTGCGGTGATCCCGAGCTCGCTCAATGCGAGCGCGAGATCGGGGTACTCGCCGAAGATCACGTCGAGCGTCGGCGCATTCTGCTGACGATCGACATACGCGCTGAGATACAAGCGTCCGAGCGACGTACGCGCCGCGATGCGGCCGCCGTGACCGCCGCGATTCGTGCCCGATTCCGCGTACCGATAGAGTGCCGTGATGTTGCCGCGCTGGTTATGCAGATGGACGCCGACGGGCACGGTCAGCGTGCGCGTGCCGTTGAACGAGCCCCACGATGCGCCCCCGAGGAGCGAGACCGAATCGGTGAGGCGCTGATCGATATCCGCGGATGCGGCGAGCACGCGTTC
This sequence comes from Thermoanaerobaculia bacterium, assembly GCA_036009605.1. Lineage (GTDB taxonomy): Bacteria > Acidobacteriota > Thermoanaerobaculia > Gp7-AA8 > Gp7-AA8 > QHVT01. The sequence continues at coordinate 7,359 of DASYLL010000226.1, forward strand.
GTTGCGGATGCCGAGATCGGCGGCGGCGAACGAGACCGCAGCGTTCGAGCCGCGTCCGTACATGTGATTCCAGTTTGCGTCCGCGCGAAGACCGTGTACGTCGCCCGGTCCGATGACCGCGAAATCGCGCGGACGATAGCGAACGTCGACGCGCGCCTGATCGCGTTGTGAATCGAGCCAGAATTGCACCGCGCCGCCGATCCCGTTACTGACGCCGAGTTCCGCGCGCAGCGCCGTTTCGTCGCGCTTGTGGTCGTACAACAGCGACGCCACCGTGCCTTGTCCGCGATAGACGAAGATGCCGGGCGTGACCGTCGATCGCGCGCTCGTGCGAATCACATACGCCGCGCCGCCTACTGTTTCGCGCTGGACGGGCACGAGAAACGATTGATAGGCCGCGTACGCCGTGTAGCCGGCGTGAATGCGCCAATGCTCGTCGAGATAGTGAATGCCGCGCAGCTGCGTGCCGTACAGCGTCAGCGGCGAATGCACCACGTCGCGATCGAGAAACGTCAGCTCGCGTTTGCCGGTGAAGATCCCGTACGAGACGTACGGCAGGCTCGTGGTGGGACGATTCGTCAAACCGGGCGCGGTCTGATGCACGCTGCGCACAATCACCTGCGTGCGCTTGCCGTGATCCTCGTTCGTCATCGTGACGTTGTTCTGAATCTCGCGCGTCGCGCTCGAGTACCGCACTTCCGCGACTGTCTGTGGGCCGGCCGCGACTGCATTGGATCTCGCGAACTGATTCGGCTTCGCTTCGACGACGACGTCGAGCGCGTTCTCGCCCGTGATGCCGATGACCATCACGCGCGTGCGGCCGCTGGAGCGTCCGAAGAGAGTGACTCCACCGTTGCCCACGGCGGCATCGACGATCGTCGCGTCGACCGCCCACGCGGCGGTGACGCCGAGGATGCGGATCTGACGCGATTCGTTGACTGCCAGCGCGATGGCCGTCGTCGTCGACGCGAAGAGACGCGGCGCAACGAGCAGCAACACGGTGAGGCAAGCGCGTTTCACGGAATCTCGAGCTCCGCTGATCGCGTGAGGGTCTGACCCTCATAGTCGTAGGTGATGAGGACGCGATACTTGCCCGGGTCCAGCTCTCCTGCATATTCCCCGCCGAGCTGTGCCGACTCACCCGGAAGCAGGCGATGCGGCTGCAGCGAGGTGCGTCCGACGAGCGCGCCCTGGGCGTTGAGAATCGCCATCACGCCTTTCGCGACGAGCGGCTCGGTGCCCGCGTTTTTGCACACGTGCGAGGCGCCGAGGTTGGAGGTCGCGCTTTGCGGCCGCAGCACGAGAGGCTCCGCGGACAGCACCGCTTCGTCGCTCACGGAGAACGTGAGCAGCGCACCGAGCGACGCGAGCATCGGCACCTTGCCGCTCATCACGCGATTCGTTCCTTTGAACAGAGCCCGGATCGCGCGCTGTGGCGTCGACGGCGGCAGCGTCACTGTGATGTTGACGGCCATGGTCTCGCCCGCCGGAACATCGAGGTGGGGCTGCGAGAAAACCGCGGTCGCCGCGATGCTGCCGGGCATCATCCCCGCCGCGACGAAGATCCGTTCGCCATCGCGTGCAACGACGTCTTCCGCGATGAGATCGAACGAGAACGTCCGTGACGTGCTGTTGACGATCCGCAGCGTCTGCGTCGTGCTTTGTCCGTGATCGCCGCGCAGCATCACGACGGCCGGGCTCAGTGCGAGCGTGCCGTCATTCGCGCGCATCGCGAGGGACGTGAGAAGGATCAGAAGGAGTGCGAGTTTGCGCATGATTGTCAGTCCGTTGTGACGTCCCAGCCGATGTTCGTGATGAGCGTTCCCTCAGGGACATTCGCCGGAACTTCGATCTCGAGACGATGGGTGGTGATGGTGCCGATGGGTGCGAAGCGATCGATGACGCGGGGTTGTGTGCCGAGAACGATCCCGTCGAGACGGATGATGCAGCGGGGATCGGCGGTCTCGAGAAACGCACGCAACGTGGCGTGACCAGTCGCTTCCCGGGAAGGCCGGCCGATGCGGATGCCGAAGGTGCGTCGCGTCTTCACGCTGCCCATCGCTCCGACGTCCATCGTGTCTCCGGGGACGTCGACGAATGTGATCGAGAGCGTTTCCGCGGGCTGGGGAGCCGCCACCGCGCGACGACGGCCACCAGCGGAAAGTTGCAGAGTGAACAGCAGGCAGAAGATGGTGGAGAGGACTGCGAGATGATGACGCGACGGGCACTCTGCCCGTCGCAGGGACGAAGACGCGACGGGCAGGGTGCCCGTCGCTTCAGTGTGTCGTCCGTGTTTCATCGACGTCTTAGTTGGAGGTGGCGGTGAAGTTGATCGCGTTGTCGATCGCGCCCTCGTCAGCGGCGTCCGCGACGACGATGTCCCAGTCGTAGGAGTCGGTCGAACCGTACGCGCCGGTGATCGTCAGCGGGCTCGGGGCGGATTCGCTCAGCGTCGAGCCGTTCAGCTTCCAGACGATGCCCGAGTCCGGCGCGGTGCCGAGCTGCGCGGTCAGCGTGTAGTTGGTGCTGGTCAGATTGGATTTGTCGACCGTGATGTCGACGCTCGAGGAGAGCGTCCAGTCGGACGCGCCTTGCGCAATCGTGAATCCGGTCGGGGCGGCGCCGTATTTGTTGACGTTGCCGAGCGCCGCGGTGACCGCGTCGGTGCCGGTGCCGCTGGTCGCGGCCGGTGTTTCGATGATCAGGTTGATCGAGCTCTCGACGGTGCCGGTGACGGTGAGTGTGCCGGTCGCCACGTCGGCGGAGGCAACGGTTGCGGTGAGAATCGTGATTGCTGCGACTGCGAAGATCTTTTTCATGTTTTCTTTCTCCTCAAATTGAAACTTCTGCCTGTGAGTCAGTGAGACCCATGTAGAAATACAGACCGGCAGTTTTTTTTCACGACCGCGAAGAAGTGACCTTCGCGATCGCGTCGAGGAGCGTTTCGAGCTCGTACGGTTTGAGGAGATAGGTCACGTTCGGCCGCGCCAGCACTTCCTCGAGCTGGCTGCGATCGCCGTGACCGGTGGAGAAGATGACTGGCAGGTCGGGATACAGCGACGCGATTCGCGCGTAGACGGCGGTGCCTTCCATGTCCGGCAGACCGACGTCGAGCATGACGACGTCCGGCAGCGAGACGCTCAATGAATAGAGCGCGGCCTGTCCCGTCGGTGCGAGCTGGACCATGAATCCTTCGATCTCGAGTACGGCCGTCAGCCCGGTCGCGACCGCAAAGTCGTCCTCGACGAGCAGGATCTTCAGCGAATCGAGCTCTGCCGGATGTTCGCCGGCAGGTTCCGCAATCGAGACAGGTACGTTTTCCATGAGCAATGGCAGGAACAGATGAAACGTCGTTCCTTCTCCTTCCTGACTCTCGATGAAGATCTCGCCGCCATGACGCAGGACGACCTGATGGGTGACCGCGAGCCCGAGGCCGGTGCCGCTCTTCTTGGTCGTGAAGAGCGGCTCGAACGCATGACGCAGCGTCGCCTCGGACATCCCCGAGCCGGTGTCGCGCACAATCAGATGTGCGTGACGGCTGGGATCGTCGACGACGCCGAACGAGAATCGCGCGTCGGCGCTCTCGTGGCGCGCGGTGATCGTGATCGTGCCTCCGTCCGGCATCGCGTCGCGCGCGTTGAGGACGAGATTGGTGATGATCTGATGCATCTGATTGGGATCGGCTTCGATGCGCAGCGGATCGCAGTCGACGTGAAAGGCGATCTTCTCGGGGAGCAGTGGCCGCATCTCGGTGACGACGTTGAACACGCACTCGTTGACGTCGACACTCGCGCGTACCGGTTCGGCCGGTTGCGTGAAGCGAAGGATGTCTTCGGTGATGCGCCGGCCGCGCTTGACCGACGTGCCGATGTGACCGAGCGCGGCGTCGATGCGATCCTGTTGCGGAGAGCGGCGCAGCACTTCGACGAACGGCGAGATCCCCATCAGCACGTTGTTGAACTCGTGCGCGACCGTCGCGGCCAGGCGGCCGAGGCTGGAGAGACGATGCGCCTGCTCGAGCTTCGCCTCGAGCTTCTTGCCCTCTTCGGTCGCGAGTCGCATCGCCGAAACGTCGCGCGCGAAACCATAGATCTCGACGACCGTTCCATCGACCACCTGCGGGAACCCCGAGACTTCGACGATCACCTGACGCTGCTTTCCGAGCAGCGTGAACTCTGTCGTCGTTGACTGCGAGGTGTGCATCATCTTATGAAAATTTTCGAGCGTGGCGGCGCGGTAACTCGGATGCACGAGCTGTTCGAACG
>DASYLL010000227.1:0-7613 GCA_036009605.1 Thermoanaerobaculia bacterium
GGGCGCGTCTGTCGGCGCTGCTCGTGTTCGTCGGCTTCAACCTGACCTTCTTCCCGCAGTTCCTGGTCGGCTACGTCGGCATGCCGCGCCGCTATCACGCATATGCGCCGGAGTTCCAGGTGTTGAACGTTCTTTCCACCGCGGGCGCGACGATTCTGGCGGTGGGTTACCTCCTGCCGATGATCTACTTCGCCTGGTCGCTGAAATTCGGGCGCGAAGCGGGATCCAATCCGTGGGGCGCGGTCGGACTGGAGTGGGCCACGACCTCGCCTCCGCCGAAAGAGAACTTCCACGAGACTCCGGTCGTGACGTGGGAAGCCTACGATTACCCGGCCTTCCTCAAGGCGATGCGTGAGACGCAGGAGCAGGAGACGCAGCATGTCTGAGGACATCACCCTGCATCCCAGCGCCGAGAAGGCAGCAGACCCGCACCATGAAGAGGGACACGGGCACCATCACCCGTTCCTCCAGCATCACTTCGAAGATCTCGGACAGCAGCACGAAGCGTCGACACTCGGCATGTGGTTCTTCGTCGCCCAGGAGATCATGTTCTTCGGCGGCGCGTTCTGCGCATACTTCATCTACCGCGCGATGTATCACGACGCGTGGAAGCTCGGCTCGCACCATCAGGACTGGAAGATCGGCGCCGCGAACACGATCGTCCTCATCGGCAGCTCGCTGACGATGGCGCTCGCGGTGTGGGGCGCGCAGGGAGCGAAGCGGAAGTTCACGACGCTGATGCTCGTGCTCACACTGATCCTCGGCGGCATCTTCGTCGGCGTGAAAGGTTACGAGTACTCGGTCCACATTCAACACGGACTCTTCCCCGGACATCAGACGTACACGAACGTCGAGTCGACTCCGGAGCTCACGCGACAGGTCGAGCTCTTCATGACGTTCTACTTCACGATGACCGGACTGCACGCGCTGCACATGGTCATCGGCGCGGGGCTGCTGCTCTGGTTCATCAAGCGGACGTGGCGCGGCGATTTCGGTCCCGAATATTACGGACCGGTCGAGATCATGGGCCTGTACTGGCACTTCGTCGACATCGTCTGGATCTTCCTCTTCCCGTTGCTCTATCTGGTGTGAGGACCTCGGCACCCATGGCAAATCAGAACCACGATCACACGGATCACATCGGACACGCGCCGGCGCACCATCAGTCGTCGCTCCTGTCGTATTTCGTCGTCTTCCTGACGCTGATGGTCCTGACTATCATCACCGTCTGGGTCTCCCGCATCGACCTCGGCGCGCTCAACACCAGCGTGGCCATGGCCATCGCCATCGTGAAGGCCACGGTGGTCATCCTCTGGTTCATGCACGTGATTCACTCGCCGCGCCTCACGTGGATCATCGTGATCGCGTCGTTCCTCTGGCTGGCGGTGATGTTCGTGATGTTCTTCGCGGACTACGCGACGAGAGGGTTTCCCCTCTCGTAGTTCTCGGTTGTCGGTTGTCGGTTGTCTGTGACTCAGCGCGAAGAAGTACAGACAACCGACAACTGACAACCGACAACACCGATCGTGAGATCGGCTAGATCGGCTTGATCTCACCGCGCGACAATCTCTCGAATCGCAGGAACAGCAGCGCCGCGACGACCGTCAGTCCCGCGCACAGCCCCCACCACAGCCCGACGATTCCAAGCCCCATCCGGAATCCGAGGAGCAGCGCGACGGGGAGGCCGATGAACCAGTGGCCGACGAGGTTCGCGTAGAACGCCCACTTCGTGTCGCCCGCGCCGCGCAGCACGCCGGCGCCGCACGCCTGGATGCCATCCGATAGCTGGAACACTGCAGCGACGAGCATCAGCGGCATCGCGGCGAGGATGACGTTCTCCTGATTCGTCACCAGCCGCGCGATCGCGCGAGGAAAGATCGCGAACGCCAGTCCGCTGAGTCCCATCACCGTTGCGCCGACGACGAACGTCACGTGACCGGCAATGCGCGTCGCACGCGCGTTGCCCGCGCCGATACCGATGCCGACGCGCACCGAGCCCGCGGCCGCGATGCCGAGTGCGACGGTGAAGGTGAACGACGCCACGCCGATGACGGTCTGGTGTGCCGCCAGATGCACCGTCCCGAGCCGCGAAGCCAGCAGCGCAACGAGCGCAAAGATCCCCACCTCCGCGCCCATCTGCAACGACAGCGGCAATCCGACTCGTGCCGCGCGCGTGATGAGCAGCGGATCCCATCGGCGATTGACGTGTCCAGGTACTTCGATCGCGAACGCCGCGCGTGCGACGATCAACAACTGCACGATGGTGCAGATCACCGTGGCCAGCGCGGCGCCAGCGACGCCCATTGCCGGCACGCTCTGCAGCGGTCCGGTCCAGTCGGGAAGACGGCTTCCACCGAAGACGAAATAGACGTCGAGGACGAGGTTCACGACGTTCGCGATGACCATCGAGATCACCAGCGGCCGCGTCGTTCCCTGCGACTGCAGGTAGGCGCGCATGGCGAAGAACGCCAGGAACGGCACGAGGCTGGTGATGCGGATCAGCAGATACGTGCGCGCGGGCGCGACCAGCTCCGCGGCGGACCCGATATGCGGAAGCAGGGCGACCGCGATGAGCATCAACACGGTCAGCACGCCGGCGACGACGAGCGACAGCCAGATGCCCTGCCACAGCACGTGGCGCGCGCGGAGGCGGTCCCCCGCGCCGATCGCCTGCGAGATCAGCGGATCGACGCCCATCACCATGCCCATGCCCAGGATCGACATGGCGAAGAAGATCGCGTTCGCGAGGCCGGAGCCGGCCAGCTCCCGTGCGCCGAGACGGCCGAGGACGGCGACGTCGACCAGACCCATGAGGTTCGTGCCGGCCTGCGCCGCCGCGAGGGGCGCGGCCAGGCGGGACAACGCCTGTAGCTCGGATTTGAAGGTCGCGGCGCGCATCGAACGCGGGATTCTAGTAGGATTGCGCGCTTTTATTAGCCTCACTTGCAGGAGACCCCTCGATGCGTTACCTGGTTACCGGCGGCGCCGGCTTTATCGGATCCAACTTCATCCGCTTCCTTTTCAATAAATACGGTTCCGACGCTTCCGTCGTGAATCTCGACAAGCTCACGTACGCGGGCGTCCGTGAGAATCTCGCCGAATACGAGGGCCAGCCGAATTACAAGTTCGTGAAAGGCGACATCGCCAACGCGGACGACGTGGCCGCGGCGTATCAGGGCGTCGATGGCAGCGGCGTCGACGTCGTCGTGAACTTCGCGGCGGAAACGCACGTCGATCGTTCGCTGATGGAGGCCGAGACCTTCATCCAGACAGACGTGCAGGGCGTTTTGATTCTGCTCGAAGCGGCGAAGAAGCACGCGCCGAACCTGAAGCGCTTCATCCAGATCTCGACCGATGAGGTCTATGGCTCGATCGACGAAGGCTCGTTCACCGAGCGCGATCCACTCAATCCACGCAATCCGTATTCGGCGTCGAAAGCCGGCGGCGATCGGATGGCGTACGCGTACGCGCAGACGTACGGCATGCCGGTGATCATCACGCGCGCGTCGAACAACTACGGACCGTTCCAGTATCCGGAGAAGCTGATCCCGCTCTTCGTCACGAACGCGATCGACGATCAGCCGCTGCCGCTGTACGGCGACGGTCGCAACGTGCGCGACTGGCTCTTCGTCGAGGACCATTGCGCCGCGGTCGACTTTCTGATCGAGCACGGCACGAACTCGGAGACGTACAACATCGGCGGCGGCAACGAGCGCGAGAACCGCGAGATCACGCACCGCATCCTGCAACTGCTCGACAAGCCGGAGTCGCTCATCAAACGCGTCTCCGACCGCGTCGGCCACGACCGCCGCTACTCGATCGACACCACCAAACTCGAAGCCCTCGGATTCAAATTGACGACGGACTTCGACCTGGCATTGGAGCGCACGGTCCAGTGGTACGCGACGAATGAGTCGTGGTGGCGCGCGATCAAAGAGCGCAGCGCGGAGTTCAAGGCGTACTACGAGAAGCAATACGCAGGGCGCTAGCGCCCTGCGTATTCTTGTTGTCAGTTGTCGGTTCTCGGTTGTCTGGGAGTTCGTGCGAAACCGCACAGATAACAGACAACCGATAACCGACAACTGGCGGACGTCAGGACGCCTGAGTGCAGGCGCGAATATCGTCGATCAACCGTCCCATATCGAACGGTTTCGCGTGGATCTTGTAGACCGGTACATTGAAGTTGCGCAGGATCTCGCTCTCCGGCGCGGCAGAGGCGATGATCGTGCACTCCAGCTTCTCGGGGTGATACTGCTGGATGTGCTTGAGCACCCCGTAGCCATCGAGTCGCGGCATCATCAGATCGAGGACGATGACGTCGTAGCCGTCGTGATCGATTCGCTCGATGGCTTCGACGCCATCGCGCGCGGTGTCCACATCGAGATTCTGCCGCTCGACCACCTTCGCCAGCATCGTCCGGATCGGATCATCGTCATCCACCACCAACGCCCGCTTTCGCTCATTCACGAGCGCATGGCGAGCAAGAACCAAGCCCGTGCTCAGGTGAAGATCGCGACGAGCGCGACCGGGATCGCCAGCAGTAAGCCGACGATGACCAGCGGCACGATGACGGCCATGAACACCGCGAAGAGCGCGACGCCGACCGCGAAGAGCACCGCAACCTTCACGATGGCGAGGATGGCCACGATCGGAAAGAAGATGATCTTCAGCGGCAGCACGACGACGCTCACCGCCAGCTTGACGATCAGGATCGCGCCGCCGATGACGATTGCGCCGATGATTGCGACGGCGACCAACGCGAGCAACTCGAACATGACGTGCCTCCCCGCCCGGTTGATACGGAGAGTCCCGTCGCAGGTTGCACGTTGTCATCCCTCGCTCATGCTCGGGATGACAGAGTCACGCCGGCATCAGCCCTGCGTAGATGCTCTGCGGACGGATGAGTTTTCCGACGCGTCGCTGCTCGAAACAGTGCGCCGTCCATCCCGCCACGCGGCTGATGGCGAACGTCGGCGTAAAGAGCGGCACTTCCAATCCGAGCCCGTGCAGCAGCAGCGCGGTATAGAACTCGACGTTCGTCTGCAGCCGCCGTCCCGGTTTGTGCTCCTCGAGCAAACGCAGCGCGGTGGCTTCTACTCCGCGTGCAAGCTCGTACAGCCGCATGTCGCCGGCGCGATGGAACATCCGCTCGGCGGCGGCTGCGAGAACATCCGCGCGCGGGTCGCGTACTTTGTAGACGCGATGGCCGAAGCCCATCAGCCGCTCGCCCGCATCAATCTTGCGCCGCAACACGTCTTCCGCGCGCGCGACATCGCCGATCTCGAACACCATGTCGAGTGCCGGTCCCGGCGCGCCGCCATGCAACGGTCCTTTGAGCGCGCCGACCGCGCCAGTGATCGCCGAAACGAAATCCGATCCCGTCGAGGCAATCACGCGTGCGGTGAATGTCGACGCATTCAGTCCGTGATCGACGACCGTGTTGAGATACGTCTCCATCCCTCGCACGAGCTCTTCATGCGGCTCCGTGCCGGTGAGCATGTAGAGATAGTTCGCGGCGATGCCGAGGTCCGTTCGCGGCGTGATCGGCTCCTGTCCGTGCTGGAGTCGCCAGTGTGCCGCGACGATCGTCGGGAACGTGCCGACGAGAACCTGCGCGGCGCTGGCGTCGTCGTTTGCGATGAGCGTTCCGGCAGCCATCCGGAGCGCATCCATCCCGTTCTGTCCGGTCACATCCCGCAACAACCGCGCGGTGCGATCCGGCAACGCCATCGCCTGCGGACGTCCGTGGAAGCCTGCGGCCGCCCACAACAGCTCGACCGTATCCTCGAACGTCCACGACGCCAGATCCTCGACGCGGAAGCCGCCGATGACCAGCTCTCCGCGTTCTCCATCCACCATGCTCAGCCGCGTTTCCGCGGCGACGACCCCTTCCAGCCCGCTTTGAACGTCCGTTTTCATACGGTCCAAATCTAGGTTCAGTTGCCAAAGCCGTCAACATTGATCGTATAATCAACCAATGGCCCGCAGGACCGAATGGCTCGACGCCAAAGCCGCCACCCACCTCCTCGACGTCAACCGCGCCACGCTCTACGCGTACGTCAGTCGAGGGTACGTGCGCTCCGAGCCGGTGCCCGGACGCCCGCGCGAACGCCGCTATGCGCGTGAGGACGTCGAGCGCCTGCGCTTGCGTGCCGAGGAACGGCGGAATCCGGAGAAAGCGGCGGCGAATGCGTTGCGGTGGGGCGTGCCGATCCTCGAATCGTCGATCACGCTGATTGCGGACGGAAAGCTCTACTACCGCGGCCAGGACGCCTGCGCGCTCGCGCGCACGCGGTCGCTGGAAGAAGTTGCGGCACTGGTCTGGTGCGGCGCGTCCGACTCCGACATCTTCGACACGCCGCTGCACGTGATCTCCGGCCTGTCCGGCCCCGACCTGCCGTTCGTGAACCGCGCGCAGTCTGTGCTGCCGCTCGTCGCTGCCCGCGACGAGCTCGCGTTCGATCTCCGTGCGCGCAGCGTCGCGCAGACCGGCTGGCGCATCGTCAACCTTCTCACGAGCGTCGGCGCCGCATCACAGGACCTGGAAGCGACAGTCGAAGAAACGCTCGCACGCGAATGGGCACCGAAGAAGAAAGACGCCGCGAAAGTCATTCGCGCGGCGCTCATCGTCTGCGCCGACCATGAGCTCAACGTCTCCGCCTTCACCGCGCGATGCGTTGCATCCGCCGCATCGAATCCATACGCCGTCGTCATCGCCGGACTGGCCGCGCTCGAAGGCACGAAACACGGCGGCGCAACCGCACGCGTCGACGCGCTCTGGCGTGAGCTGCGCCGCTCACGCGACGTTCGCGCTAATGTCGCTGAACGCCTCCGCCGCGGCGAGACCATCGACGGTTTCGGCCACCCGCTCTACCCGAACGGCGACCCGCGCGCCGCGCTGCTGCTGGACATGCTCCCGAAATCCGCCGAGCTCACCTTCGCCCGCAATCTCGCCGAAAGCGTCGAAAGCGTCCTCGGCGAAAAACCAACGCTCGACTTCGCCCTCGTCGCCGTCGAGCGCGTCCTCGACCTTCCGCGCGGATCTGCCCTCGCGCTCTTCGCAATCGGCCGCACTATCGGCTGGGTCGCACACGCGATCGAGCAATACGGACAGGACGCGATGATCCGACCGCGTGCAAAATACGTTGGGCCGAAGCCGGAGAAGTAGGGGCGATGCGAATCATCGCTGTGCCGCGCGACGAGAATGACGTTCTCACCGACGAGCGTCTTCGGCTGTCGGTGTGGGCACCTGCGAGCGACTGGACCTATCTGGAGTACGCCGATGTATTCGACTTGCTGGCCCAGATCAGTGCTCTTCAGGCCGCGGATCCGCGCGCGGTCATCGAGATCGAGATCGTCGCTCACGGCAATCCTGCACTGTGCGATGACGTGTCCCTCGGCAACGCTGCGGTCGTGGCCGAATCGCTCCGCAGAATCGCGGGGATCTCGAAGACGACAACCGTGTATCTGTCAGGCTGCAACACTGGTCTCGACTTCAACGGCGATTGCATTGGACGATCATTCGCTGCTGCATTCGAAGCGCCGGTCTTCGGAACGCGTGGGTATCTCGCCGGGACGCATGCAGAGCAGACGGAACAATGCGTCGCATCCTT
>DASYLL010000228.1:0-4804 GCA_036009605.1 Thermoanaerobaculia bacterium
CGCAAGCGCTATGAGACGTTCCGCCGCTTCGTCGTCGGTTTTTACACGCCTGAATTTCGCGAATTGTTCTTCGATCCGGAACCGCCGCCGAGGATTTTCAAAGCCGTCGTCACGGTCCTGGCGGGGCGTTGGGACGCGAGCCTGCGCACGCGCTTTCTCAATCGCGTGTTCTTCACGCTCGTCGCGCTGCAGAAACGTTTCCGTCTCGCGCGCCTCCGATTCAATCGCGACACGAAAGCCGGCTATCCGTCGTGAGCGCGTCAGTCGGCATCAGGACCGAGGGACTGCGGAAGGTGTTTCCTGCGCCGCAGGGCGAAGTCGTTGCCCTCGATGGTCTGATGCTCGAAGTGCGCCCCGGCGAAATCTTCGGACTGCTCGGACCCAATGGCGCGGGTAAGTCGACCACAGTCGGCGTGCTGACGACGCGTGTGCGCCCGACGGCCGGACGCGCATGGATCGGGGATTACGACGTCTGGGAGCACGGCGTCGCGGTGAAGCGGCTGATTGGCGTCGTGCCGCAGCGTCCGAATCTCGATTTCGCATTGACGGCGCGTGAGATTCTGACGTTTCACGGCGCGTACTTCGGGATGTCGTCCTCCGAACGGCAAGCTCGCGCGGACGCGTTACTCGATCAATTCAAGCTCACCGATCGCGCCCATCAGAAAGTCTTCGGATTCTCCGGCGGCATGATGCAGCGCCTGTCGATCGCGCGAGCCATGATGCACGATCCCGAGGTGCTGTTTCTGGATGAGCCGAGCGCGGGGCTCGATCCACAGACGCGGTTGCTGCTCACCGAAATGATTCGCGCGTACAACGCGCGCGGGAAAACGATTCTGCTGACGACGCACAACATGGAAGAAGCGGACGGCCTCTGTCACCGCGTCGCCATTGTCGATCACGGCAAGGTCATTGCCCTTGGTACTCCGCAGGCGCTCAAGGAATCGATTCCCGGCGGGTTCGTCGTGCGCGTTCATCTCAGCGCGACGTCTCCGACGCTCATGGAAGCGTTCGGACGCATTGAGGGAGTTTCGGAAGTGCGTGCGGTCAATGAAGGGCAACTCGATCTCTATGCGGACCACGGCGGCTCTCTCGTGCCCGCTGTGGTCTCGGCGACGTCCGCCGCGGGCGTGACGATTCGTGATCTGCACATCGCCGAGCCGAGTCTCGAGAATCTGTTTCTGCATCACACGGGACGGAGTTTGCGCGAATGAACGTGAAGACGTTTCTGGCGTTGCTCGCGCGCGATGCGCACGTGGCGCGTCGCAATCTGCTGCAGCTCGCGTTTCAGACGCTTTTGCAGCCGATGATGTTCGTGTTCGTGTTCGGACGCGTGATGACGGCGAGCGGTCTGATGTCGGCGCAATACAAGTCGCTGCTGCTGCCCGGGATCATTGCGTTGAGCATGATCATGTCCGGGACGTGGGCGGTGGCGATGCCGCTGATCTCCGAGTTTCAATTCACAAAGGAAATCGAGGATCGCCTGCTCGCGCCGATCGAGATGGAATGGCTGGTCGTGGAGAAAGTCGTGTCAGGAATGATTCAGGCGATTGTCGCCGGACTGGTCGTCATTCCGTGCGCGTGGCTCGTCATGGGCGGCGTTTCCCTCGGCGGCGCGGAGATCGCGTCGTTTGTCCTGATCCTGCTGCTCGTCGCCACGCTGTCCGCGGTATTGGGGCTCGTGCTCGGTTGCTCTGTGGGACCGCAACAGGTCGGCCTGATGTTCAGCCTGGTGATGGCGCCGATGATTTTCTTCGGCTGCACGTACTACCCATGGGCGGCGCTGGCGCAGTTCCCGATTCTGAAGCGCGTGGTGCTGATCAATCCGCTCGTCTATGCGAGCGAGGGATTCCGCGGCTCGCTCGTGCCGCAGTCGCCGCATCTGCCGATGGTGGTGATCATTGGGGCGTTGCTCGCGTTCGACGTGGCGCTGTTCTGGGTCGGGCTGCGGCAGTTCAAACGGAAAGCGGTGCTGTAGCGGCTCGCAGTTCAGCGGCCAGGATCTCGATCATGCGGTTCGTCGTCTGTTCGTCTTTGACGGCGATTCGCAATGCGTGATGTCCGAGGTTCGTGCCCATGGTGGAGGCGTCACGGATGAAGAGGTTCTGCTTGCGACATTGCATCGTGATCTCCCCCGCAGTCGGTCCATCCTCGGCGACATGGAACAGCACGAAATTCGCGGTGCCGGGGACGATCTCGACGGATGGAAACGCGGAGAGTGCTTTAGCGAGTTGGGTGCGTAATGCGTGGGTCTGGTGATAGCGTTCCGCGTAGTAACGACTGTCGTGTAATGCGGCGACTGCGGCGACTTGCGCGGGGAGGCTCACTGCCCATGGCGGCGTGATCGCGCGCAAGGCTTGCACCAGATGCGGCGATGCGCAGAGATAGGCGGCGCGGACGCCACTGAGCGCGTAGACCTTCGACATCGACTTGCAGATGACGACGTTTGGTCGTGTCGTGGCGACTTCTTCGAGTGATTCGTGCGCGCCGACGTAGTCGATGTAGGTCTCGTCGATCCAGACGAGCGTGCTGGCGGGCACGCGTCGGAGGAGCGACTCCAATTCGTGGCGAGGGATGTGTCGTCCGGTGGGGCTGTTCGGATTGACGAGAACGATGAGGTCGTAGTCGCTATGCGATGCGCGCTCGAGTTGCGCGAGATCGACATCGTAGTGATTCGCGCGATCGAGGACGAGGCGGTCGACTCGGCAGCGAATCACTTTCTCGAGGACGTGTGCGTACTCGCCATACGCGGGCTCGGGGAGGAGAACCCGTGACGTCGGTTTCAGCCAGTGGCGCAGTGCCAGGAAGATGAGGTCGGATGATCCTGCACCGGGAAGGACGCACGTTGCGTCGACGCCGCGCGTGCGCGCAATGGTCCGTGTCAGACCTTCGCAGCCAGTGGGCGGAGACGTTCGCAGGAGCCATGGCAAGTGTTCGTCGAGTGCGGCGAGGACGCGCGGCGACGGTGGGAACCAGGCGTCGAGGACATCGGCGTTGATGACGGATGCGGTGCGTTCGAGGTGATCGAACTCGTCGCCGATGGCATTGAAGAATGCGCCGCCGTGGAAGCAATTGGCGGGTGCGTGGAATGGCACGATGAGATCCCAATCGGACTGCGATTCCATGCGCGTCATCAGATCGCCGAGGTCATGCGCGCGCTCGCGGATCGCGCTGACGGGTGCGCTCATGAGCATGTAGTCGACGGAGCCGGAGCGGAGCTCGCGACCGAATGCCTGCAGACCGGCGCTGAGATAGAGGTCGCGGATTTCGCGTCTGCCGATGGCGATGATGCGCGTGCCGCCGCTGGCTTCAACCCAGCGGAACGCGGCGTACATCAGCAGCATCGCGACGAGCGTCCCGCGGTGTGCGGGGAGCACGGTCAGGATGCGCAGCTCCCAGGTCTTCGCGTCGATGGCGAATGGGATTTCGTCGCGGCGGAGGTACTTGTCGATCGAGTACTTCCCGGCGTGGGGCGGCGTGATGCTGATGAACCCCGCGATGGCGTCGTCGATCGTCGCGACGATGTAGAGGTTGTCGGGATCGAGAGAATCACGGAGAGCCTTCTCCGGATTCTCGGGATGTTGACCGAGCTCGCGCGCATAGACGTCGTGGCGGAGTGAGTAGATGGTATGGCGATGGGTGTCGGTAGCCAGAGTGATACGGATCTTTCGAGTCATGTTGTGCTCCTCACCATACTGATCGGTATGGCGAGTATGATCTTGCCGTTTCGGACCTGTCAATACCGAGAAGTATGGTGGAGTGGAAATGCGGACGATGCGGAGTGGGGAAGACTGGGAAGAAGCTGCGCTGACGGCGATCGCGGAGAATGGGTTGAAGGCTCTGTCGATCCCGGAGCTGGCGAGCTCGCTCGGCGTCACAAAGGGCAGCTTTTACTGGCATTTCAAGGGCATTCAGGAGCTCATCGACGCGGCGTTGCGGCGGTGGGAAGAGGCGGACCGCCTCACGCTCGATGAGTTGCGGAGCATCGCCGAGCCGCGTGCGCGACTGACCGCGTTGTTCGTGCAGTCGATGGAGCGGCGGGCGGCGCATGCGTTGTACGTGACGCTTTCCGGGTCGTCGGTGGCCGAGGTGGCGGCGACGCTGCGGCGGATCTCGGATCGACGGTTGAAGTTTCTGATCGAGGCGTATCAGGCGCTGGGATTCGCGAAGGCGGATGCTCGCGAACAGTCCTTACTCGCGTATACGGCGTATGTCGGCGTGTTGCATCTGCGCCAGCAGGGATCGCCGGGATTGAGTGCGGATAAGGATCTGGCGGCGTATGTCGCGCATGCGACGAAGACGTTGATTCCGCGGCCGAAACGGGCGAAATGACGCACGATTTCCGCGACGTGCCGGTCGCGCACTCGTTCTGGCGGCGGCTGGTTGGGTTGTCGTGGATCGCAGATCGTACGCGGCTTCGGTTGTTCATCCCGCGCTGCTCGATCATTCACACGGCGTTCCTGCGATCGGAGATCGACGTGGTGTTTGTCGATGTCGATGGAACGGTGCTGTCGATCGTATCGCATGCGCGTTCGTGGCGGATTTATGCGGGACCGTCCGGAACGCGCTCGGTGCTGGAACTGCCGCGGGGACAGGCCAGTGAGCGTGGGATCAAGCGTGGCGACGTCGTGATGATTGGCTAGTGGAGTGTATTCGCTGAATTGGGACCACCTGGCTTGGTATCGACGCCGCGAGCTTCGCCGCGCCGACTCGACGTAGTCACCGCTAGGCCTGCGTCGGCGCGTCTCGCTCACGACGCCGATACCGGCGCCATCTGGTCCCAATTCAACGAATACACTCCACTAGC
>DASYLL010000229.1:0-7901 GCA_036009605.1 Thermoanaerobaculia bacterium
ACTCTACGACTCTAAGACTCCCCGCCTGCCTGCTACGATTCCCGCCCGATGCTCACCCCTCCCGCCCACCCCCGCGCAATCGCCATCCACGGCCACTTCTACCAACCGCCGCGCGAGAACCCCTGGCTCGAAGCGGTCGAGACGCAGGACTCCGCGTTTCCCTGGCACGACTGGAACGCGCGCATCACCGCCGAATGCTACGAGCCCAACGCCACCGCACGCGTGCTCGACGATCACGAGCGCATCCTCCGCATCGTCAACAACTACGCGTGCATCAGCTTCAACTTCGGCCCGACGCTCCTGAGCTGGCTCGAGACCTGCGCACCTGAAACGTACTCCGCGATTCTCGAAGCCGACCGCGCCTCGCGCGACCGCCACTCCGGCCACGGCAACGCCATCGCCCAGGCGTACAACCACATCATCCTTCCGCTCGCGACCGACCGCGACAAACGGACGCAGGTGCACTGGGGCATCCGCGATTTCGAGCATCGTTTCGGACGCAAGCCCGAAGGAATGTGGCTCCCCGAAACCGCCGCCGATGTTCCTTCGCTCGAAGCACTCGCCGCCGCGAACATCACGTTCACGATTCTCGAACCGCATCAGGCCGCACGCGTCCGCAAGATCGGCGAAACGCAATGGCGCGACGTGCACGGCTCGATCGATCCGACGATGCCGTACCTCTGCAACCTGCCCTCGGGCCGCAGGATCACGATCTTCTTCTACGACGGACCGATCTCGCGCGCGGTCGCCTTCGAACAGCTCCTCGCGCGCGGAGAAATCTTCGCCCACCGCATCCTCGGCGCGTTCAGCGAGTCGCGCACGCACCCGCAACTCGTCAACATCGCCACCGACGGCGAGACGTACGGCCATCATCACCGCTTCGGCGAAATGGCCCTCGCCTACGCGCTGCAGTTCATCGAGGAAAACCGCCTCGCGAAGTTGACGAACTACGCGGAACATCTGCAAACGCATCCGCCCACGCACGAGGTACAGATCGCCGAGCGCACCTCATGGAGCTGCTCGCACGGCGTCGAACGCTGGCGCAGCGACTGCGGCTGCAACACGGGAGCGAGCGCCGGCTGGAATCAGCAATGGCGCGGTCCGCTGCGCACGTCCCTCGACTGGCTGCGCGACCAGGTAGACGAGATCTTCGCCAGCCACGGATCGCAGATGCTGCACGATCCCTGGCTCGCACGCGAGGACTACATCGACGTGATCCTCGACCGCTCCGACGATTCCGTCGGCCGTTTTCTCACGAAGCACGCGGACGAAGGCGCGTACGTCGTGTCCGTGCTCGAGCTGATGGAGATGCAGCGCAACGCGATGCTGATGTTCACCAGCTGCGGCTGGTTCTTCAGCGATCTCTCCGGCATCGAGACCGTGCAGGTGCTGCAGTACGCCGGCCGCGTCATTCAACTCGCGGAACGCATCTCCGGCCGCACGCTCGAACCCGAGTTTCTCAATCGTCTCGAAGCAGCACGCAGCAACGTGCACGATCGCGGCACCGGTCGCCAGATCTACGAGCGCGAAGTGCGCGCATCGCAACTCGATCTCTCGCGCGTCGCCGCGCACTACGCCGTGCTCTCGCTCTTCGATACGTTCGACGACGACGCACGCATCTACTGCTACGACGTCGTTCGCCGCGATCTCGTGATCCACAAAGCCGGTCGTGCGCGTCTCGCCATCGGTTCGATCGAGGCACGCTCGACTATCACCCGCGAATCCGCATCCTTCGAATTCGCAGCCCTCCACCTCGGCGAAACGGAGCTCACGGGCGGCGTCCGCATCACACGCACCGACTACAACACCGTCCGCGGTGCGCTCATCGAAGCGATGGAACCTGGCGGCATCCCGACCGTGATCCGTTTGCTCGACACGCATTTCGGCGAAACGCCGATCTCGATCCGCTCGCTCTTCCGCGACGAACAACGCCGCGTTCTGCACGAGCTGATCGAGGCCACGCTCGACGAGGCGGAATCGACGTTCCGCCAGCTCCACGAGCGCTACGACCCGCTCATGCGCTTCCACCACCGCCTCGGCATCCCCGTCCCCAAAGTGCTCCGCATGGCCGCCGAGTTCGATCTCAATCAACAGATACGCCGTCTGCTCGAACGCGAGATCGCGTCCGCCGAGATCGAGACGTTTCTGCGCGAGGCGCGTGAGGAAGGCGTGCCTCTCGACGAGACCACGCTCGTCGCGTTCAGCACCGCGATCGAGCGTGCATCGGAACAGTTCCGCGAACATCCCGAGGATCTCGATCGACTCGAAGCATTCGACGCGATCGTGACGCTCGTAGGCGATGCGAAGCTCAACATCGATTTGCGCCGCGCGCAGAACCGCTACTACCGCCTCCGCGCGACCGTGCGTCCCGCGATCGAAGCGTCCGCGACCGTGATGCCGGCATCGCGACAATGGGTCGAGCTCTTCGACCGCCTCGGAGAAAAACTCGACATCGCAGCAAGCTAGCTTGGACTGCGGCTGCCGCACTCCAAACCGGCTACCATCGAAAACGCATGCACACTTCCATCAACCCAGCCGCCGATACGCGCCGCGCCGCAGGCGTGCTCCTTCATCCGACCTCGCTGCCCGGCAGTTACGGCGTCGGCGAGCTCGGAGACGAAGCCGTGGCGTTCCTCGATTGGGCGCAAAGCGCGGGCATGCGCATCTGGCAGGTTCTGCCGCTCAATCCTCCGGGATATGCGGCGTCGCCGTACGGATGCCTCTCGTCGTTCGCCGGCAATCCGCTCCTGATCTCGCCGCAACGACTGCTGCAGGATGGTCTGCTCGAAGTCGAAGACGTCGAGACCCTGCCGCGCTTTTCCGACGATCACGTCGAGTTCGATCGCGTCACCGAATACAAATCAGCGCTGCTGCAGACGTCATGGCAACGCTTCAACGACAACGCGACCGATGAGCTGCGCGAAGCACTCGCCGCATTCATCGCCGCACCCGAACAAGCCGAGTGGCTCGATGACTACACGTTGTACATGTCGATCAAGCTCGCAAACGACGGCGCGCCATGGTGGGCGTGGGATGACGCATTGCGCACACGCGATGCGCAAGCACTCGACGCCGCCCGCGAGGAACACGCGGACACGATCAAATTCTGGCAGTACGTGCAGTTCCTCTTCTTCCGCCAGTGGATGATGATCCGCGACGCCGCGCACGCGCGCGGCATCCGCATCATGGGCGACGTCCCGATCTACGTCGCAGGCGACAGCGCCGACGTGTGGGGCAATCAGGAGCTCTTCCAACTCGGTGATGATGGACAGCCAACGTTCGTCGCAGGCGTGCCGCCCGATTACTTCAGCGCAACTGGCCAACGCTGGGGCAATCCGCTCTATCGATGGGACGTCATGCGCGAGCAGCAGTTCCGCTGGTGGGTCGCGCGTGTGAAAACGAATCTCCGCCTCGCCGACGTCGTGCGTCTCGATCACTTCCGCGGCTTCGCCGCGTACTGGGAAGTGCCCGCCGAAGAACCGACGGCGGTACACGGACGCTGGATGCCCGGCCCCGGCATCGCCCTCTTCGACGCACTCCGCGAAGGCCTCGGCGGCGAGTTGCCGCTGGTCGCCGAAGACCTCGGATTCATCACGCAGGACGTGCACGATCTCCGACGCGCGACCGGTCTTCCCGGCATGAAAATCCTGCAGTTCGGATTCGGCGACGCGGACACGCATCTGCCGCATCGCGTCGATCCGCAGACAGTCGTCTACACGGGCACGCACGACAACGACACCGCGCGCGGCTGGTTCGATCAGGCCACCGACGAGGAACGCGAAAACGCCATCGCGTATCTCGGCTGCGGTGACGCCGAAGACATAGCGTTCGGACTCATTCGCATCGCGTACACCTCCGTCGCCGAGACCGCCATCGTCCCCGTCCAGGACATCCTCGGCCTCGGCAGCGAAGCACGCATGAACACCCCCGGCGCGGAAAGCGACAACTGGACGTGGCGTCTCGCCGCGGGCGCGCTGACGCGCGAAGCCGCCGCGAAATTGCGCAAGCTGGCCACCCTCACCGGCCGCGCGTAATGCCGACGATCTTCACGCATCCCGCTGTCGCACTGCTGAAGACGTGGTGGCCGCGTCTTCCTGCTCGTGTCGCGATTGCCGGCGCGGCACTGACGATCGTCCCCGATCTCGACATCGCCGCCTTCGCCCTCGACATCCCATACGCCCACCCGCTCGGACATCGCGGCTTCTCGCACTCGATCGTCTTCGCGCTGCTCATCGCCGCGCTCGCGACCTGGATCCTGCGCCTGCGCGAACATCGACGCTCCGCGTTCATCTTTCTCTTCGTCTGCGCGATCTCGCACGGCGTGCTCGACGCGCTCACCAACGGCGGACTCGGCGTCGCCTTCTTCGCACCGTTCGACAACACGCGCTACTTCTTCCCCTGGACACCGATCCGCGTCTCGCCGATCGGCGCCGGTTTCTTCAGCGCGCGCGGATGGGAAACGCTGCGCTCCGAGCTCGTGTGGGTGTGGGTACCGTGCGTCGTCGCAGCGCTGTTCGGTCGCTGGAAGCGCGTCCTGTAAGATCGCCGCATGTTGTGGATTTACATTGCCGCGATCGGCGCCGTGGGACTGGGCGTCGCACATTCCTTCCTCGGCGAGCGCTACGTTTTTCCGCGCCTCCTGCGCTGCGAAGATCTGCCGCTGCTGCGCCGCAGCCGCGAGCACACGCAGTCGATCCTGCGCTGGGCATGGCACCTCATGTCGCTCGCATGGTTCGGGTTCGCGTACATCCTCTTTCTCATCGCGATGGATCGCGCGCCGAATGCGGTCGAGCTTTCGCGCATCATCGGCGTCGTCTTCGGCCTCACCTGCGTGATCGCGTTCGCGACGACGCGCGGACGCCACCTCGCGTGGCCGCTCCTCGCGCTCGTCGCGCTCGCAAGCTGGTTCGGCGTATGACGATGTGGCAGGAAGAGGGATGGCTGCACGTCCCGTCGTTTCTCACTCCGGATGAGATCGCGCTCGTCAACGATACGATCGCGCAACTCTGGCGATCGAAGCCCGGCGCAATCACGGTCGATGATCTCGAAACCGGCGCGCGATGCCGCATGTCCGAGCTTCGCGACGACGCACGCCGTCATCGCATCAAGATCAACGATCTCTATCTCACCTCACCCGCGATTCGTTCGCTCCTGCTTTCGCCAAAGCTGATCACGATTCTCACGCCGCTCCTCAATGAAACGCCGGCGCTCTGCAACACGCTCAACCTCGAACGCAGCAGCGCGCAGGACAACCACGCCGACTCGCTCTACATGACCCCGCTCACGCCCGGCGGCGTCGTCGCGTGCTGGTTTGCTTTGGAGCCCGTGCGCCCCGATGCCGGCCCGCTGCGCCTCTTCCCGCGCAGCCATCTCATCCCGCCGTACACGTTCTCGAACGGCCTCCATCACGCCGTCGAATCCGAGATGCACGACTGGACCGCTTACATCCAATCGCAACTCACTGCACGATCGATCGAGCCTGTGCGCGTGATGGCCGCTCCCGGCGATCTCGTCGTCTGGCACGCCGACCTCCTCCATGGCGCCGACCCGATCACGAACCCCGATGCAACGCGAAAGAGTCTCGTCGCACACTACTTTCCGGAGTCGGATGCAAGACGCCGCGGCTATGCCGTACGCGAGGAGGCCGCAGGCGTGTGGCTCTCCCGACGCGCGCAACCGGTGTCGGCATCGACGCGGATCCTGTCGGCAATCGAACGTCGCGTGCAGAAACTGCGCGGCGCGATGTTCACACGTCGAACACGACGTTGACGTCGAGCGTGAATCCGGGGAGGAGCGGAGAGGTGATCGTGCCTCCGGTTTCGGTGGGGACGAACGAGTCGCCGACGCGCCGATAGATCTTCACAGCATTCATCGAATTGTCGCGTCTCATCGGAGAGGATCTCGACGATGATGTTCGGCGCCGCCTCAATGTATTTCTTACCAACGATGAACGCCCGTTCTTCGCAGACGACGAAGAGTGCGCGACGAACTCGCCGTTGATCAGTTCATAACGCTTCCCATCCGGCGGAATCTCGAGAAACTCCTCGGCTGTCATCGCACCCGAGTCTATGCCCGTTCGAGAACCGCCACCGGAAACGTCGCAAACACATCGCGCAACCGCCCATCCTCCACCACCTCATCCGTAAACACGTTCCGCCACCGCCCGTCCACGTCGAGCGCGTGTTCGCCCCACACCTCGCCAACCGGCAGTTGCGGCCGTTTGACGAGTTGCGTGGTCAGGCGCGGGACGACGACGAGCAGGTTCTCGCCACGCGTGAACGCGAGCGCGTTCCGGGTGCCGGTGGCGACGGCGCGGTATGCACCGTCGGGGTGGCGGGCGCGGGTGGCGAGGCTGCGCGCGGTCACGAACAATTTCACGCGGCCATCGGTCCAGCGACGGAGGAGCGTGGCGGGCGGGGGGAGATCGCGCAGAAACTCGGAGCGTTTGTCGTAGTCGACAGGACGGCGGTTGTCGGGATCGACAAGGCTGAAGTCCCACAACTCGCTGCCCTGATAGAAATCGGGAACGCCGGGACTGAAGGTCTTCAGCACGACCTGCGCGAGAGAATTGAGGAATCCGTGGAATGCAACGCGACGCTGAAACCGGCGGAACGAAGCGATAAATGGATCATGCGAGAGGAGCGCACTCGCAAAGTCCTGTAATGCGCGCTCGTACTCGACATTCGGCTCCAGCCAGCTCGAATGCGTCTTCGCTTCGCGCGCAGCTTTTTCGAGATACACGCGCAGACGGTCGGGGACGGTTGATTCTTCGCTCGCGTCGAGCGGCCACATGCCGACGAGAGTCTGATAAATCAGCCATTCCTCGTTGGGATGCGGAACGCCGTCGCGCTTCAGTGACGCATTGATCCGCGTCCAGTTGCGCACTTCGCGGCGCCACGTGTCCGGAATCTCGGAGAGCACGTGAATGCGCGCACGCACGTCTTCGCTCCGTTTCGTGTCGTGCGTCGAGGTCGCGTTCATCGTGTCCGGCCAGTCGCGCGCGGTGCGTTCATTGCGGTCGTGCAATTCGGCGACGGGATCGAACGAACCATCGCGTCCCGGCTCGCCACCGACTTCATTGAGCGACACGAGCCGGTTGTAGTTGTAGAACGCCGTGTCCTCGACGCCCTTCGCCATCACCCGCCCGGTGAACTGCTGCCAGTGCATGACGAAGTCGAGCCACTTGTCGCGTTCCGCCTCGATGTACGGCGGAGGCTCGAGCAACAGCACGTGCGCGACGAAATCGAACAGCCGCCGATCGACTCCGCGTGAACGATGCCGCGCCTCTTCGATCGCCTCCTGAATGCGTGCGCGATCGGCATCACTCACCGTTGCTTCACGGATGTACGTTCGATAAACCGGCATGCACGCCGTCACTTCCACCAGCGCCGCCGCAATCTCGCTCGGCGCGAAGTCACGCGCATTGCGATCCGCCACTGCGAGTTGTCCAAGGTGCGCGCCGAGCGCTCGCATTTCGCCGTAGAAGAGCTGATCGATGACCTGCTTCTTCCGCTCGTACACGAGGTCTTCGAACGACGTCGTGTTGCCCGTGTACGTCTGATAAATCGCCGTCAATGGATCGAGCCCGGAAGGATCGATGAACACGACGTTTGCCGTATCGAGAAAATCGTAGCCAGTGGTGCCCGCGCAACGCAGCGTGTCCGGCAGCGTCTCGCCATGTTCGAGAATTTTCTCGACGACGACGTACAGCCCTTCATTTCGCAGCTGCAATTTTGTGAGGTAATTCACGGGATCGTACAAACCGTCGATGTGATCGATGCGCAGCCCTGTGACCTTCCCCTCCGCAATCAGCTCGAACACGAGCCGATGGTGCAGCTCGAACACCTCGGGATTCTCAACGCGCACGCCAACGAGATCCGTGACATCGAAAAAGCGCCGAT
>DASYLL010000230.1:0-7325 GCA_036009605.1 Thermoanaerobaculia bacterium
GGATCGGCGAGCGCGGTTTGGAAGGCGCCGAAGAGCTCGGCCGGTGTTTGAAAGCGATTGAGATTGAGGTGCGTCGAGGCGATGAAGAGCGCCATCGTCCATGCGGTCGCGGCGATCGTGATCAATGCGCCGAGCCAGCGCGGCAGGCGATGCAGTACGGCGGCGAGTCCGAGGATGAAGAAGATCGTGCAGCTGTCGAAGCGGCGTTGGCCGAACGATGCGCCTCCCCAGAACCAGCGCTCGAGCGCGGAGAGCAGCAGCCACTGCGCGCTGAACGTGACGAGGCCGGCGCGTGCGAGTCCGCGATCGTGGCGAAATAAGAGTACGAGACCGAAGATCGCGATCACGAGCAGTGGTGTCCAGGTCGCGAGGCCGTGGTACCAGGAGAAGATCGTTTCCATCGGCCGGAAGCGCGTGAACATCTGCCACGAATGCGCGCGGCCGCCGATGTTCACGAACACGAACGGACCGCCCCAGAGAATCGTGCTGACGATCAGCTGCGGCAGCGCGGCGATGAGGCCGCCCAGGAGGAGTGCGTGGGCGCGGCGAAGGAGCGGACGCGGATCGGCGATCAGCAGCGGTACGAGCGCGATGGTGATGTTCTGCGGCCGCACGGCGCATGCGAAACCGATCGCGAGTCCGAGTGCGAAGACGCGTCCGAGCGTGACTTCATCGCGCAGTTTCAGCGACAGCAGTACGACGCCGGCGCACACGGCGGCGCTGAGCGCGTGCGACATCGACGCATGGCGCAGCGAATACCACGCGAGCGGCGAGCCAAACCAGATCGCGATCGACGCTGCGGCCGCGACGCCGTTGCCGAAGTGAACGCGCGCGATGTGCATGCCGGCGAGCATCACGAACAGTCCCGCGAGTGCACTCATGAACGTCACCGCTGCGACGTGCATCGGGGAAAAGCCGTCGTGTTTTGTGCGTGTCAGCAGATCGGCGGCAACGAATGCGGGATACCACGCGAGTGACGTTCCGGCAGTCCAATGATTGCTGAGATGGTGCGTCTCCGTGACGTCCTTGAAGAGAATCTGGCCGTCGCGGATCAGGCCTGCCTGCGCCCATTCGTCGAAGAACAGCAGGTCGTGATCGAACCAGGTAGAGGAGAGGTAGACGAAGTAGCCGACGCCGTCAGGCCGTGTCAGGCCCGGCGTCAGCCACAGCATCGTCGTCAGCAGCCAGACGGCGACGACCGCGCCAACTCCTCCTGCAGCCGCTCGCTGAGCGGCACTCCAGCTGCCACGCATGCCCGTGCAATCGTCTCATACGCTTCGGCGCGGCGGCCGCTGCGCAGCATTTCGAGGATTCCGTCGGCGAGAATGCCGTCGAAGAAGCGTTTGCGATCGACGTCGGTCGGCAGCACTTTTTTGGCGCCGGGACGGAGTGTGCCGAGGATGTCGTTGACTTCGGCGTACTCGCTGCCGACGACGCGTTTCAGATCCTCTTTCAGCGTGCGTGCGAGTGCGGGCGATTTGCCGCCGGTCGAGATTGCGATCTGGATCGAGCCCGATTCGATGATCGCGGGGACGATGAACTCGCAGAGATGCGTGACGTCGACGACGTTGACGGGGATTTTGCGGCGGCGGCAATCGCGGGCCACGCGTGCGTTTACGCAGCGATCGTCGGTGGAAGCGATGACGATGGCGGCGCCATCGAGATCGTGTTCGTCGTATGTTTTGCGGCGCAGCGTGACGCGGCCGTCCGCGGACCACTGCTCGATCTCGTTCGTGAACGCGGGCGACACGATGGTCACCCGGGCGCCGTACTTCAGCATCGTGTCGGCCTTGCGCGCGCACACTTCCCCCCCGCCGATGATCAGGACCGCGCGGTCCTCGATGTCGAGATAGATCGGGTAATAGGGAAAGTTTTTTTTCACGAGTTGTCAGTTCTCGGTTGTCAGTTGTCTGCGCTGCTCTGCCCGAAGCCGATTCCTCGCAGACAACCGACAACCGAGAACCGACAACGGGCTGCGATGCTCACTCAGTAGATCGGGAAGCGGTCGCACAGCTCCTTGACGTCGCGCTTCACGCCTTCGATGACGGCGGCGTCGCCTTTCGAGTCGAGCACGCGCGCGATGAGCAAGGCGATGGTCTGCATTTCGGCTTCGCGCAATCCGCGCGTCGTGACGGCGGGCGACCCGATGCGGACACCCGAGGCGACCATCGGCTTGTTCTGGTCGAAGGGGATGGTGTTCTTGTTGACCGTGATGTTCGCGGCTTCGAGCATGTTCTGCCCGTCCTTACCGGTGATGCCTTTCGAGAAGACGTCGGTCATGAAGACGTGGTTGTCGGTGCCGCCGGAAACGATGCGAAACCCGGTGTCGGCGACCGCGGCGGCGAGCGCTTTCGCGTTCTTCACGACCTGACCCTGGTACTCCTTGAAATCAGGCGACAGCGCTTCTTTGAACGCGACTGCTTTGGCCGCAATGATGTGTACCAGCGGGCCGCCCTGGATGCCGGGGAACACGGAGCGGTCGATGTCCTTCGCGTACTGTTCTTTGCAGAGAATGAGGCCGGCGCGCGGACCGCGCAGCGTCTTGTGCGTCGTGGTCGTGACGAAGTCGGCATACGGAACCGGCGACGGATGATGGCCGGTGACGACGAGGCCGGCGATGTGTGCGATGTCGGCCATCATCAGGGCGCCGACTTTGTCGGCGATCTCACGGATGCGTGCGAAGTCGATGATGCGCGAATACGCGGATGCGCCGCAGATGATCATGCGCGGCTTCGACTCGACGGCGATGCGCTCCATCTCGTCGTAGTCGATCAGTTCGTCTTCTTTGCGCACGCCGTACGCGACGACTTGGAAATCGCGGCCGCTGTACGACAGCGGATGTCCGTGCGTGAGATGGCCGCCGTGCGAGAGGTCCATGCCCATGATCGTGTCGCCGGGCTTGAGCATCGCGAAGTAGACGCCCATGTTGGCCTGCGATCCGGAGTGCGGCTGCACGTTGGCGTGCTCGGCGCCGAAGAGCTCTTTGGCGCGTGCGATGGCGATGTTCTCGACGATGTCGGTGGGGCCGCAGCCGCCGTAGTAGCGCTTGCCCGGATAGCCTTCCGCGTATTTGTTCGTGAAGACCGAGCCCATCGCGGTGAGGACGGCGTGTGAGACATGGTTCTCGGATGCGATCAGTTCCAGCGTGTCGTTCTGGCGCTGCGTCTCGAGGCGGATGGCGTCCGCGATGTCGGGATCGACGGCGTCGAGGCCGCGATGGAGGAAGTCGTGTCCGGTCGCTGTCATAGTCGCGGGATCTTATCGAAAAATGCGATGGCTGCGCCTGCGAGGTAGAGCGAGCCGGTGATGACGATCGATTGTTCCGGCGCGGCGAGTGCGGCGCGGAATGCGTCGTCGGGATTCGGGATCGCGATTGCGCCGCGGAAAGTCTCTGCGCGCACGGAGCGCGGCGGATAGGGTTCGGTGGCGATCACGCGATCGAAGAGCGGGAAGACGCGGGCTACGACGGCATCGACGTCTTTGTCGCTCATCATCCCGAACACGAGCAGGCGTGGATGCGGAACGTTCGCGTCGAAGAACGGTGCCGTGGCGGTGACAGCGTGTGCGTTGTGTCCGCCGTCGATCCAGATGTCTTTGCCTTGTACGTGGAGATGTTCGAGGCGGCCGCGCCAGCGTGTGTTCTGCACGCCGCGCTGGATTGCGTGTTCGTGGATGCCGAGCTCGCGCGCGGCGCGTACGGCGAGGCCTGCGTTGCGGCGTTGGAAATCGCCGATGAGCGGAGTGTCGTACTCTTCCGTCACGTGGATGAATCTGCTGCCGAATTTTGCGGCGCGTTTGCGAATGACGTCGAGCACGACGGGATCGTCGTTGGAAGTGAGCGCGATCGCGCCTCGATGAAGCACGCCTGCTTTTTCTGCGGCGATTTTGCGGATCGTGTTGCCGAGAAACTCGGTGTGGTCGATGCCGATGGGCGTGATCAGGGCGGCGAGCGGTTTGACGACGTTCGTCGCGTCGAGGCGTCCGCCCATGCCGACTTCGAGGACGGCGATGTCGCACTTGGCTCGTGCGAACGCGAGAAAGGCGATCAACGTGAGTGCTTCGAAGTAAGTCGGCGTGACGTCGGACTTCAGGTTTTGCAGCGCGACGATGCACTCGTCGAGAAGTGCGGGATCGATCATCTCGCCGCCGATCGTCCAACGTTCACGGAGGTCGACGAGATGTGGCGAGGTGTAGTGCGCGGTGCGGCGTCCGTCAGCCTTGAGGATCGACGCAAGCATTGCGGAGGTCGAGCCTTTGCCGTTCGTGCCGGCGACGATGATCGAGGGATAGGCATGTTGTGGATTGCCGAGCGCGCGGAGGAGCGTGCGCACGCGGCCAAGGCCGGGGCGGATGCCGCTGCCTTGCAGTGCGTCCAGCCAGGTAAGGGCGTTCATTTCGAGAGCGGTTGTCCGTTGTCGGTTATCGGTTGTCTGTGACTTTCACGTGGCTTCGCAGATAACCGACAACCGGGAACCGACAACGCCCGCCAACTCACTTGCCGGTAAAAATCTTCAGGAACCGAGCAATGGCGGGCTTCATCTCTGCGCGCGGCGTAATGAGGTCGACCATGCCGTGCTCGACGAGGAACTCGCTGCGCTGGAACCCCTCGGGGAGCGTCTGGCGGATCGTCTGTTCGATGACGCGTGGTCCCGCGAATCCGATCAGTGCTTTCGGTTCGGCGATGTTGAGATCGCCGAGCATCGCGTACGACGCGGTGACGCCGCCGGTGGTGGGATCGGTAAGCACCGAGATGTACGGCAGGCCGGCGGCTGCGAGTCGCGCGAGGGCCGCCGAGATCTTGGCCATCTGCATCAGCGAGAGGATGCCTTCCTGCATGCGGGCGCCGCCGGAGCAGGAGACGATGATCAGTGGCTGTTTTTTGTCGAGGGCGCGCTCAGCAGCGATCGTGATTTTCTCGCCGACGACGGAGCCCATCGAGCCGCCCATGAATGCGTACTCCATCGCGCAGATCACGACGGGGAGACCGTCGAGCTTGCCTTCGGCGCAGAGCACGGCATCGCCGGTGCCGACGCGGCTTTGATAGACCTTCAGGCGGTCGGCGTAGCGTTTCGTATCGCGGAAGCCGAGGGGATCGCTGGAGCGGATCTCACCGGCGAACTCTTTGTACTTGTTGTCGTCGAAGAGGATCTCGAAGCGTTCGCGCGCGGTGAGGCGGAAGTGATACGCGCATTTGGGGCAGGTGTTGAGGTTGGCTTCGACTTCCTTGCGGTAGACGATTTCCTTGCAGTCGTCGCATTTGACCCAGAGACCTTCCGGGATCGCGACCTGCTTTTCGACGGCCTCTTTGGGCTTCTTTTCCTTACGGAACCACGCCATGGGTTGGCGACTCTAGCACAGGGCGACGCGAGGCCGCGGCGGCGACGAGGAGGCAGCAAAGTGGGGTCATGAAAACGCGTGGTCCCGAGGCGACGATCCATGCGGTGGGGTCGGGAACGTGGATGTAGAAGAAGACGGTGGCGCCGGTCGTGAGGATCGCTGCGGCAATCGGAAGTGCGGCGCGACGCGGGTTGCCGAGGAGGATCATTGCGATGGCGCCGAGCCAGGGGAGCCAGTAGAGGCCGTACGCTCCGACGCGGCCCATTTCGATGAGCGTGCGGGGCAGGGCTTCGAGGTAAATCGGCATCGCGCCGGCGTGATAAACGACGCTGAGATCGTTCGACGTGACGAACGCGAGCCAGCCGAAAAAGACGACGGCGGCGGGTGTGCCGATGATTGCCGCACGTTTGATGTCGCGCTTCACGATGAGCATCGCCAGGATGACGGCGATGGCGAAGGTCGTTCCTTCGATCTTCGTCGCGGCTGCGCCGGCCAGTGCGACTGCCGTGAGGATCGTTTGCGTGCGCTTGTCTTCGATGAATGTGAGTGCGCAGAGTGCGACCGTTTCGAAGAGCAGGAGCACAGGCTCCGCGCCGCCGGGAACGCAGCCTTTTGCGGCGGTGTAGGTGAGTGCGGCTGCGGCGAATATCGAGGCGGCATCGTCGCCGCTCGTTGAGCGGATCACGGCGACGCTGCCGAAGAGAAAGATGCCCGACGCGAGGAGCGCGCCCCACCACGCGAAGTGGTGCGACACGGTGATCGACCACGCGTGGAGCAGTGGCACCAGCAGCGGGTAGTCGGGATTCATGTACTGATGGAGAGTGCTCTTCAGCACCGCCAGCGTGAGTCCGCCGTTCTCGAAATAGAGGATCGCTTTCGGTCCCCAGAAGAAGTGCAGATCGCCCGACGACATGCGCGCGGTGAGGAGACCGTAGATGGCGACCGCTGCGATGAGCACGATCGCGATCGTGGACGCTCTGGACCGACGGGAATTCAGCACATTGATGTTTTGCGCAAGTGCGATTCCGGCGATCGCGATGATCGCCAGCGCCGCGAAGATCGAAGTGCGGCTCCATTCGATTCCGACAATCGAGAGCAGTGCGAGCACCACGGGAACGACGACCGCACCGACCGCTGCGGCGATGGCAATGCGACCTGCGAGATCGAGTCGCCGCACACCTTCGAGACGCCAGACCGCGAGCCCGAAGAGTGGCAGCAGCAGATACGCGGCGAATCCGAGAACGTCCGTCATCGGATCACCTCGTAGATCTTTCCTGCAGGCGAGGAGGAGTGTTCGCGATACGCCGCGTGCGTGAACTCACCGCGCACGGCGAGCACGAATTGCGGCAGCTCTGCGTCGAACTTCGGCGGCACGGCGCGTTGATGCGGGAGGAGTCCGGCGGTAGTGAGGAAGTGCGTGGTGTCGTAGTTCGGCGCGAGCGACGGCTCGATCGCCGTCACCGTCACGTCGCGCGGAAGAATCGTTGCCGCGTGACGCGCGAGAATGATCACGTCGCGGCTGGCGAACGTCGTCGGCCAGACGTGATCCTGCACCGTTTCGGGAAACTGAAAGTACGGACCGCCGAGCCACGCGTAGTGGCGGATCAGAGCGATTGTCAGGACGGCAGCTGCGCCCCACGCGATCGACGTTCGCATGGCCACAGTACGCGGGAGCGCACTGTGGCGTCTATCGACTCAGATCTCGCGGAAGATGTACGGCCGCAGCACGTCGAGATTTTCTTCGAGCTTCGACACGTCGAGATAGCGCAGTGTCGCGGCGATCGAGGAGAGCAGCGAATTGCCATCCTGCGGCGTGTAGCAGAAGCCGACGATCTTACGCGGCTGCGGCACGGCCAGCGTCGACGTCGGGATGACCGTCTGCGAAAGGATGCGGCCGAAGTAGCCGTGATCGCGTCCGAACGAGAAGATCTGATTCGCGGCGCGTTTGTTCGTGCAGGCGATGCGCGTGTTGTTGCGCAGTGCGGCCT
>DASYLL010000231.1:0-35557 GCA_036009605.1 Thermoanaerobaculia bacterium
CGGAATTCAGCGGCGACGCCGAAAGCAGCGCAACCAGCAACGCTCCCGCACATCGCAACCATCGCTTACTCATTGGAACGGCACTCCGCCACGTCTGAAGATTCGCGAAAGGACGTCTCGTGCTCGCGCGAAAGTGAACGCGTGCATTTTCACCTGATCCTGCGGGAATCCTGAGCCCTCTGGACGTTTGGTCGAGTTGGATCGTGCTGGCGACCTGTCATCGCTTCCGTTCTGCCGTCGTTGCAGCGCGTCAGTGCGTCGAGGATTCAAGGCGATCGAGTCGCTTGCACATCGGCGAGATGCGATACGTTCGTCGACGCTCTTTCCAGGCGTCGGGAGCTACATCTGCGAAGCCGGCACGGATGATCTCAACGTCATCCGCTTTCCGGCACCACGTACGCTTTACGCTGCCGGCTGAAGACCGCGAACCTCTACTTTCTGTCCAGTTTCCCTAACATGACCTCGACTGCTTTCTCGAGCTGCTGATCGCGTCCGCTCGCTTCGAGCGCCGGGTCGTTATCCACCTCGTAGTCCGGATTCAGGTGCTGGTTCTCGGTCAGCTTTCCGTTCATGTCGATGTATCCGACCTCCGGGATCCCGAAGACGAGATTGCGGTTCTGCAGGCGCTCCCACCACACCGACGTACACGTGCCGGGAACCTGCATGCCGACGGTCTCGCCGAGTTTGAGCTGCTTGTAGGCCGCCGGGAAGCAGTGCGCGTCGGAGTAGTTGCCCTCATTCATGACGACGATGGAAGGCTTCGTCCATCGCATGCCCGGCTCGACGCCGATCTGCCGTCCGCGGGGCGTGGACTTGTAGTAGACCTGTCCGGAGAGAAATACCGTCAGCGGCTCGACGAGATTGCCGCCGCCGTTGAAGCGCGTGTCGAGCACGATGGCGTCCTTGCTCACGGCGCGGCCGAACGTCTCTTCGAACACTTCGCGATAGGCGCCGTCATTCATGCCGCGGATGTGCGCGTACCCCAGGAGCCCGTTCGAGAGTTTGTCGACCGACGCGCGACGCGAGCGCACCCAGCGCTCGTACAGAAGGCGCGACTGTTCGTCCCATGAGATCGGCTTGACGGCCTCTTCCCAGCGATGGTTCGTCGCAGGATCGAGAAGGGAGAGCCGCACCGGTGTACCGGCCTTCCGGTTCAGGAGTGGATACCAGTTCGCACCGGCGGCGATGCTCTGGCCGTCGATGGCCGTGATGATGGCGCCGTTGTGCACCTTGCTCCCGGCCTTGTGCAGCGGGGACTTCTCGATGATCTCCAGGATGCGGATGCCGTCGCCGTTCCACGACGCATCGGGGAAGAAGCCGAGGGCGGCGGTGGCATCTCCGCCTTCCCTCTTCGGACGGTAACGGCCGCCCGTGTGCGAGGCATTGAGCTCGCCCTGCATCTCCGAAATCAGTTCGGCCAGATCGCGGTCGTTGTCGATGGAGGGGAGGAACTTCGCGTAGGCGCTTTTCATCGCCGCCCAGTCGATCCCGTGCATCGACTCGACGTAGAACTTCTTCTGGGTCTGCCGCCAGGCGTGCTCGAAGAGCGCTTCGCGTTCGGCGGCCGGGCGGAGCTCGAGCTTCGCGGAGATCTTGATGGGCTTCGTCTTGCCGGACTCGAGATCGACCTTCATCACGTGGTCGTCGGCGAGGACGATGGCGTTCTTCCCTTCGCGATCGAGCTGCAGAGCCGCGGAATCTTCGGCGTCGAGTTTTGCCAGCAGCTCGACCTTCTGCTTGCGGGGCTCGTACTTCCAGAGGTCGTAGGTTTTCTCGAACTTCGCCAGGTAGACGAGCATCTCCCCGTCCGGCGTCACGTCCGCGCCCGCGAGATCGGCAGAGTGCATCGAGAGGCGGACGATGCGGTCCTCAATGCCCTCGAGCTCGAGAGCGACCGGTGGCGGCAGCTTGACCTTGACCTTGTCGGTCTTCAGTTTGTCCTTCTCTTTCTCCGTCTCGTTCTTCTCCTTCTCCTTTTGCTTCTCTGCGTCTTCGTCTTTCGGCTTTTCCTCGTCCTTTTCCCTGTCGGAGAGCTGCGCGTACGAGGCTTCGTCGAGCTTGTAGCGGTCCCACGCCTTCTCGGTGAGGAACGCCGCGAAGACATCCTGCTCGCGGGGCCAGCCGGCCTGCTGGCGTGCGCCGTGGCGATCGCTGAACCAGAGCAGCACTTCGCCTTTGCGCGCCCAGTGCGGACGCTCGTCCTCGTAACCGCTCCGCGAGATGTTCTTCACCGTTCCGGTGCCGTTCGCGTTGACGATGCCCACTTCACTGGACCAGCGCGAGGGACTGAGGAACTGCACCGCGATCGTCTTTCCGTCGGGAGACCACTCGTACCACTGGTCGCCGTCGGAGTAGGAGTAGTTCAGGTCGCCCGGAAGAACGACGCGCGTCTTGCCCGTGGCCGGATCGAGCACCTTCAGCGTCGTCCGCTCATCGAGGTACGCGATCTCCTTTCCATCGGGTGAGTAATGGGGCTGGAACTCCTCGGCCGCAGTGGCCAGGACGGTGCTCTCCTTCAGGGCCGAGGCGTTGAAGAACGCCGGCTCGTCCGGATCGGTGCGCTCGGTTTTGTAGAGGTTCCAGCTGCCGTCACGTTCACCGGCGTAGAGGATGCTCTTGCCGTCGGGCGAGAAACTGACGGAGCGTTCCTGTCCGGGAGTGTTCGTGATGCGGCGTGTGGCTCCGTACTCGATCGAGGCCACGAAGACCTCGCCGCGTGCAGCGAAGGCGATTTCCTTGCCATTCGGCGAGACGTCGAATTCCCGGATCTCCGAGGAAACATCGACGGGGCGCTGTGCGAGCTCGCGCCGGTCGGCGGCGGTGGTCACGGCGAGTCTCCGGCTTTCATTCGTACGGGCCGGGCGAACGTAGATCTCGCCGTCGTACGTGTAAGCGAGGTCTCCGTTGGATGCGATGCTGAGGAAGCGGACCGGATGTGTCTCGTGATTCGTAATCTGGACCGGGCGTCCCGGATCGGCCAGGTCGAGCTTCCAGACGTTGAAGCTGCCGCTGCGCTCGGAGAGGTAATAGAGCGACTTCTCGTCGGGCGACCAGACCGGCTGCCGGTCGTCGACGCCGAAGGCTGTCAGCCGCTGATGACGGTTGGCCGCGCGGTCCCACACCCAGACGTCGCGCGCGAACGACGAGTTGTCGTGCTTGCGCCACTCCATCTCGTAGCCCTTCTGGTCGGAGTACGCCAGCCGGTTCCCGCTCTTGTCCCACACCGCATACAGAGCGGGAGTGGTCAGCACCTGGACGGGCATGCTGCCCTCGAGGTCGACGCGATAGAGCTCCGGCTGCGCGCCGGTGGGGAACTGCACGTTCGTGGCGGCGTCGAGCGTCGCTGAGCTGAAGAGAACTCCGGCGCCGTCGGGGGTGAAGCTGGTCGGGATGTCGTCGGCGGAGTGAAACGTCAGCCGCTTCGCTTCGCCGCCGGTGGACGGCATGACGAAGACATCGAAGTTGCCGTAGCGGTCCGACGCGAACGCGATCTGCTTCCCGTCCGGCGACCACACCGGACTGGTGTCGGAGTCCGCGTTGACGGTGATCGGCGTCGCCGCCCCTCCGATCGAGGGGATCGTCCAGAGATCGCCGTGGTAACTGAACGCGACCGTCTTTCCGTCCGGCGAGATCGACGCCGCACGGAGCCATGAGGCTCGCTGCGCGGAGGGAGTGTCGGCCGTGGCTGCGGATGCCATGGAGATCGCGAGGGCGATCGTGAGCGCCATGTTGAGCGCGCGAAGGGCGCGCAGCGTGAGGTTCTTCATCCTCATTCGGGAGGTCTCCTGTCTGGTGAGCTGTCGCCTGCAGACGGACCGCCGCCTGTCGCGTCGAACGCCGCAATTCTGGTGGGACGATTCGGGAATGTACAGACGTCAGAGGTGGAGACGGTTCAACTGTTTACCGATTCCACACGACGGTTCTGCGCACGGACGATCTCGTTCTCGTTGGGCTCGACCGGCTTGATGGCGCCGAATCCGGCGCGGTCAGGCGCGCGCGGGAGTCTTCAGAACGGACACGGTGTCCTGGCACGCCGCCTTCGTTTTCGGGTTGATCGTGGCGGAATCGGTACCGCAGCGGATGCCCTGGACGCGTGCGACCGCGGTTCTCGAGATCCTCACGATCTGCTCGTGACAGCGCACGATGATCGCAGTGGTGGGAGGCGACACTCGCGCGACAGCCACGCTTCCGCGCATCCGATCTTTTGGGTCATGTTCCCATCCGAAGCCCCTCACCGGCGTCCCGCAATCTTCCCCTCGAACGTGAACCGCGTCGTTCCGCTCGCGGTGGCGACGGCGATGTTGCGATTGCGACCGGAGATCGCTTCGACGATACGCACGTCGGAGATGCGGGTGCGGAGGCGCTGACGCCAGATGGGGGTGCGTCCGGAGAGTTTACGAGGATGGAAGAGCAGGAGGGCATTGGTGGTGGCGACGACGATCTTGGGCGCGTGCATGTTCGTTGGCCGGCCGATCGCGACGTGCAGGAGCGGATCCGCGATCTCGAGACTCGAGAGCTCGCGGCCGTCGCTTTCGAGAACCGACAGGCGCGAGCTGTGCGAGTCGTTCCAGAGCGCGACGATCTGATTCGTACGCTTCTCGAAGAGATCGCCGGTGGTGAAGGTTTGCAATGTTCTGGTGTCGCTGGATTTGGTCCAGCGCTCTTTCCCGTCGCGATCGAGCACGACGATGCGTTGGCGGAAGCCCACCACGACTTCAGGAAGCGCATCGGCATTGAGGTCGACCGCGTCGGCGTGAACGATCGGCTCGCCGAAGTCTTTTCGCCAGAGCGGACGCGTGTCGTCGCCGTACGCGGTGAGGATC
Source organism: Thermoanaerobaculia bacterium (assembly GCA_036009605.1). GTDB lineage: Bacteria > Acidobacteriota > Thermoanaerobaculia > Gp7-AA8 > Gp7-AA8 > QHVT01. The sequence goes on from DASYLL010000231.1 coordinate 4,824, forward strand.
GAGCGATCGATGGCGATCCGGATGCTCCGGCCGGGATTGCGCCAGCATTCGCAGAGCGACATGTTGCGCGTCTTGCCTTCCATGCTGATCTGCGTTGCGGGATTGACCGTGCGGTTCTTGTTCTCGCGGATCCAGCGGCGCACCTCGCGGTCGACGTACGTGTGAAGCGTCTCGACGAGCACCGTGCCGCGCGGCGCGGAGGCTTCGCAGTTCAATCCGTCGAGCACCGCTTTCGTGAAGACGCCGTTCTGGTGCACCGGATCGTCGAACGCGTACTCGCCGGGAGCCGCGGCGTAGAAGATGACCTGTCCGAGCACGCCTTTCATGCGGAGGATGTGCGGCGCGGCCGCGTCGGGTTCAGGCGCCCCGCCGCGCGATCCTTGTTGCACGCGGTCGCGGCAGGCGTCGATGAAGATCAGCGAGCGGCTCGCCTGTGCGGCGACCTCGAAGATCGTGGCCGCGCGCAACGCCGTGGCGGGTGACCCGAATTCGGAAGTCGAGCCGAGGATGTAGGCGTCGCCATTCTGCTGAAACCCGTGCGAGGCGATGGAGAGGACGAAGAGTCCCTCCTGACCCGCGCGTGCGGACTGCTCCCTCAACAGGTCGAGGATGACGTCCGTGCTCACGTTCCTGACAATGCGCACACCGGCCAGCCCGAGCTCGCGCAGCCGTTGTTTCGATTCCTCTTTCTGAGGAGAACCGGAAATGGCGAGCACCACGCGCTGCGGCGGAAGGAGCGCGACGCGTTGACTGAACACGAAGCGATGCGCGAGATCGACGGCGTCATCGCAGGCGTATGGCACCTCGAGCAGCTGGTCGTGCGGAAACTCGCGCACGCCGACGAACAGCCCGGTCGATGCGCCGCGAGAGAACTTCGATAGCGCAGGCGTGTCCGCAAACTGAAGTGGAGTTACTGCGCGCGACTCCGACGATTTCGAGCAGGCGACGAGCAGCGTCAGCAGACCGATGGCGAGGGACGTTTTCGAAGTGTGCACGTCCGGGAAAACCCTTCTTGAAGCGAAACGAGGCGCATCGTACGCCTCCCGCGACCCGCATGGGGGTCTTTCTCGTCGAACACCGAGGAGACGAGATGCGACGGCTTCCCCTTGTGGTGGTTGTGCTGTTCCTGACCGGAGCTCTGCACGCGCAGACGCTCGGCCCGGTCGACTGGATCTTTCTCGTCGACACGTCCAAGTCGATGCGCGGCATCGGCGGAACGAAGGACATCTGGACGGATGTGAAGGTCAGTCTCGACGCGTTCGTCAAAGAGGCGGGCGAGCAGGACACGCTGACGTTGTACGCGTTCGATCGCGATGTGCGGGAGATCAACGCCGCGTCCCGCTCCGATCTGTACCGCGCGATTCTCACGCTCGACGCCGAAGGAACCCGCACCCACCTCGGCGCCGCGATCGCGAAGGGACTCGATCACGCCGAATCGCTGCGCCTCGCTCGCGCCGATTCCACACGACGGCAGGTGGTCGTGCTCTTCACCGACGGTAAGCAGGACGTGCGTGGCATCGAGAACCCGGTGAGCATCGATTCGAGCGTCGATCGCGTCGGCGAGTCGTTTGTCTACTTCGTGTCGATGGGCGACCACGAGCTGCAGCTCGATGAGTTCGCGGCGCACGCCGAACGGGCCGAAGTGATGAGAGCGCCGACTCCCGAGGCGATCCGCAACATCGCACGAGAGATCCGCGCGAAGATTCCGCCGCCGAAGAAGCCGGAACCAACGAGAGCGCCGCCGCCATCACAGCGACCACCGTCGCCACCACCCGCTCCGAAGCCATCGCGCCTCGCCACGCTGCTCAAAGTTGCGATCCCACTCGCGCTCCTCGCCCTCATCGCGTACGTCGTTCTCCAGCAACACCGCAGGAAGAATCGGCTCGAAGGCGAGCTGGAGATCCTCCGCCCTCGCGCCGCACCCGACGCGGCATTCGTCGGCCTGCCGAAACTTCAGGTCAGCGAGATCGCGCTGAGCGCAATCCTGCCGATCGAGGCGCTGGCCGGCAGCGACGCGCGTCTCTTCGTTCGTCGCAACGGAGACCGCAAGAAAGTCTGGATCGCCGCGCAAAGCGGATCGCTGCGCATCAACGAAGTCGAAACGCCGCTGAGCGAGCTGTACGACGCCGACACGATCGAGATCGGTGACGCGAAGGTCCGCTTCAACCGCGTCGGCGACGACCGTCCACTCGAGTCCAACCAGGAGAGCGAGCTATGAAGAACAACGTCGTCTTTCGTCCCACCGTCGTCCTCGGCCTCGGCGGTACCGGCTACAACACGCTGCTCAAGCTGAAGCGTCGCTTCGTCGAGGCTTACGGCTCGGTGCCGCCGATCATCCGCTTCCTCTCGATCGACACGACCGAGAACGCCGAAGCGTCGACGCGCGCCGAAGAGAGCTCACCCGACGGGCGGCTCGATCACAACGAGACCTACGTGCTGCAGGTCGGCAATCCGGCGAACCTCGTCAACGGTACGAATCCGCATATCGACGAATGGTGGCCGCCGGAGATTCCGACGCAGGCCATCATCGCCGGCGCAGGACAAGTGCGCGCCCGCGGCCGCCTGGCCATCTTCGCCAAGGCCGCCGAGGTGTATGCGCGCATCCGGCGCGCCGTCGACGATGTGCGAAACATCCGCAACCAGAAACAGATGTACGCCGATGAGTTCCAGGTCTCGGATCGCTCGGGCGTCGAAGTGCAGATCGTCGGCAGCCTCGCCGGCGGGACGGGGAGCGGGACGTTTCTCGACGTCGCGTTCATGGCGCGCGACGTCATCGGCAGCGACGAGCAGTCGAATTTCACCGCGGTCCTGCTGCTCCCCGGAATCTTCACGCGCATGAACGGCGTGGCGCTGGTGAAGCCGAACGCATACGGCGCGCTCAAGGAGATCGAGCATCTCTCGACGACGCGAGTTCCGTTCACGGTCGACTATGGCTTCCGTCGCGTCGACGTGTCGCGGCCACCGTTCGACGTCGTCTACCTCATCGACAGCGTGAACGAGCAGGGACGGGTCGTGACGGAGCAGAGTGATCTGCAGACGCTCATCGCCGACGGCATGTATGTGCAGATCGGATCGCAGCTCGGCACTGACGCCGCGAATGCGGTCGACAACATCAAGACGCAGATCGCCACGCAGCCGCGGGTGAAAGGCCGTTCGCCGCAGTACTGCAGCTTCGGCGTGGCCTCGCTGACGATGCCGAGCTTCGACGCGCTGCTGTACGAGGACGCGAAGCGTCTGGTGCACGACGATCTTTTGAACGGTGCCGTGTCGGACCTGGAGATCGAGGAGGAGGTGCAGCGCTTCATCGACGCGAATCACCTCCGTGAAGACGAAGCCGATCAGGTCATCGAGCATCTCAGCCAGCGCGAAGGCGGCGGCCAGTTGCGCATCCCGATGCCGCTCGCGCAACTGGTGTTCGATGCGAAGGCTCTCGGCACGATCAAGAACCTGCACACGGTCCATCGCTCGAAGGCGGAGCGCCAGATCGCGCAGGTCCTCGGCACGAATCTCGACGGGATGCGCGACCAGGCGGTCACGGCGATCAACGCGCTGTGGGAGGCGATGGTCAATCGCAGCAACGGCTTCACGCGCGCCGAACGGTTCTTCGAGAAGCTGCAGGCGAAGCTGGAGTGGTACCGCAACATGATGGACGGCGAGGCGAAGGACGAGCGGGTGCGTCTCAAGGCCATCACCTTCAAGTCGGCCGAGGATCAGATCGGCGAGGCGGTCGGGGCGTTCATGCGGCGTGAGGCGAAGGTCAAGACCGCGTGCGAGGTGTACGGCGGTCTGGTCGATCGCGAGACCGAGCTGACCCTGCGCGTGGCGCGTCTGGAAAAAGCGGCCGAGTTCTACTCGACGCTGCACGCGCACACGCAGTCGATTCTCGATGGCTGCTATCGCATCCGCGAGAACCTCAACGCCGCGCGGAAGCAGTTCGAGCAGCAGTATCTCGGTGCCGCGAATCCGCGTGGCGCCTCCCGCCTTTTCGAGCAGACCGTCGGCTTCGATCCCGGCGCGCATCGTCCTCGGGTGACCGGCGACGATTTCGTGAAGTGGTACGCGGATCAGCACCGCGCATCGCTGTCGCAGTGGGCCGGACTGCGCGCCGCGGAGGTGCACGCCGACATCCAGCAGTTCGTGCAGAAGTGCTACGAGCCGCTGACCTCCCTGACGATGGATGACATTCTCCGCCGCTCCTCGCCGGAAGTCGTTTCGCAGCAGCTCAAGCGTCTCGACAACCTGGCCGTGCCGCTCTGGCGCTACGACCTCGGCCGTATCCCGGTCGTCAATCAGACGCTCATCAATGAGTTCTATCACTACGGCGTGGCCGACGCCGAGACGACCGTGCTGAAGGAATCGCGGTACGAGTCGGGACTGCCGAAAGGGATGGCCAAGCCGTCGCTCGTCTCGACGCGCGATGCGAAGCGCATCGTGCTGTTCAAAGTCAAAACCGGCATGCCGCTCTTCGCGCTCGCGGAGATGGAGGACATGGAGCGCTCCTACACCGATCCGACCAAAATGATCTCCAACCACATCGATCGCCGATGGCAGGAGCTGTCGAATCTGATCCCGCGCAGCGGCGACGGCGAGGCGCTGCGCTGGTTCGCGCTGGCGCAGGCGCCCGAGCCGTTCGCGATCATCCGCCGCGACGGTGCCTGGTACTCGATGAAGTCGAAGAACGGACGGCGCGTCGAGAACAATCTTGTGCGGCTGGCACAGGGACGCGTGCCGGCCTTCTCGGCGTTCGAGAAAAACCGTGAGCTCGTGCAGGAGGCGGAGGCAGCCATCGATGCGGTGGTGACGCGCGAGGGCGCGGTGCGCGCAGCGCAGATCCTTCGCGAGTATGCCGAGGCGCTGTCGAAGCAGATGGCGAGCGCGGTCGAGCCGCAAGTCAAGGATCAGGTCGAAAACGAGATCGTGGCCATCGAGGACTACGTACGGCGCATGGAGACGCTGGCGTAATGCTCAAGCCGGTCAGCATTCTCGCGCTCGACGAAGTAGTTGCGCCTCTTGCGTATGCCGTGCAGCAACGCGTCGCCGCGCACTACGGCGTTGACGATCTCGTGCAGGCGCGCGATTGCCATGGCGTCTTCGATAACGATCCCGAGGCGGCCATTCAGTCGATCCATGCGCAGCGGCAGCGTCCCGACACACCGCTGCGCCTGCGCGACGACATCGGCACGCGCGAGCTCGTGCTGGTGATGCTCGCGGCCGCGGGATCGGCACGGACGTCGTTGCTCGAGACGGTGCGGCGCATCCGGACGATCTACGAGACGCGCCGCTTCGCGTCGTTCGTCTCGATCGAGATTCTCTGCATGTTGCCGGAAGCGGCCGGACCCGCGAATCCCGAAGACTACGCGGCCGCGTACGCGCTCCTGAAAGCGCTCAGCGCAGAAGACGAGAAGCCGTTCGCCGAGGTCTGGCTCGTTGACGCGACCAACGCGAAGCGTGTGCGTTTTGGCGCAGTCGACGCATCGCTCGATGTGTACGCGGACGCGATTGCGGGCGCGCTCATGTACGAACCGGAATTGAGCGGCGCGTTGCAGGGACACCCTCCGCGCGGCATGCATCCGACGTTCAGCTCCTTTGGCTACGCGTCGCTCGTCTTTCCGCGGGAGCTGGCGGTGCAACGCGTCGAAGCGCGCTTTGCCGCGGAGCTCGTTCAGGAGAAGCTCCTCGCCGGAGCGCGCGCGGCGCACGCGCAGCTCGCGGCGAAGCAGTTCATCGTGGCAGAGGAGTTCGCGCTCCCTCTGTCGCGCATCGGCGTCGACGCCGGGCAGTCGCTCTTCCGCCGCTTTCAACCGAAAACACAGGTGACCGAACGGACGCGCAGCGCGGAGGAGATCATTGCCGCGGTCCGCGGAGAGCTGCAGGCCTTTCGCGATACGACGCAGCTCCGGAATCTCGATACGCTCACGAAGCAGGGCGAGCAGACGGTCCGCGATCACTCCGCGCTGCTCGCGCGCTCGGTGGACGAGACGCTCGACCGCGACGGCTACGACACCGCGATCGGACTGCTCGAGGCGCTGCTCGATCCGCTGCCGGAGCTGCGAGCGGACGCGGAGCCGGCGCCGCGGAATCTCGTATCGGAGATCCGCACCGCGACCGCGGCGCTCGACGCGCGATTGCACTTCACCGCGAACACAGGATCGAGCGACGCCGCGCGCAAACGCGTGCGTGAGCTGGCGACGCTGATCGAAGATCAACAAGTCGTTGCGGACACGCTGGCGCCCACCGATGCCGCGGAGCAGGTGCAGTCGCTCGAGCGCGAGAAGGCGTCGCTGCTCGCACAGGTGCCGGAGCTGATCTTCGCCGAGGAGCGCGAGAACAGCGCGGGGCGAACGGCGGCGCGTGAGTCGGAGACGGCGCGTCTGGCCGCGGAGACCGCGGCGAGCGAGCAGGAATTGCGCGAGCTCTTCGCCCGGCTTCCGCGTACGGAGCAGGCATTGCGCGAAGCGCTGGAGACGCGGCGATCGTGGCTCTGGCAGCAGCTGATCTTCGCGGTCATCGGAGCCGTGGCGATCATCGCCATCGGTTTCGTGCGGCCGTTGCAGCTCATCTGGGTGATGCCGTCCGCGTTCTCGCTGTTTGCGGTCATCACAGGCTTCCGGTACATGACGCAGATCGCGCCGCTGGTCCGTGACGCACGCGAACGGCTGGCGCGTCTTCGCTCACAGATCGAGACCGCGGACCAGACGAAGAACGCCGCGCACAATGCCGAGTTGCAGGTGGAGTACGACGTCTCGCATCGCCGCACGGCGCTGCGCGTGCTGCGCGCGATCCACGATGCGGCAAAGGAGCTGCTGGACGCGCTGCGCGCGCGACGCGAAGAGCTCGCGGCGCTTGCCGAGTCGTTCGCGCGGCCGTCGCTCGTCTCGGGACCGCTCTCGTTGAGCGTGGTCGACGATGACGACGTCGATGCCTGGTATGCGCGCACTGTTGACGATCGAAAACCATTCGCGAGGGAGTTTCCGATCCGCCGCCCGGAGGCGCGCCGCCTTTCGATCGACGAGCTGCGCCGACGCATCGCATCGCACGCTGCGACCGCGTTCCCGGACCTGCGCAAGCTCACGCTCGCGATGGCTGCGTCGACGCTCGCAAACGAAGTGAAACTCGTGCAGCGTCTCAAGCGGCTCGCCGATGTGAGCGGTCCGTTGATCGAGCTGCGCGAAGACGATCTGCAGGCGCAGCGCTCCATCCAGCACGACTGCACGCTCTGGCTCGACTCCGAGGATGCGACGTGGATCGCGCAGCTGCAGCGGAGGTTCCCCGAGGCGACCGTGCGATCGGCGCCGGATGCGCTGTCCGTGCACGCGATCACGCGCGTCCTGCACTATCCGGGCTATGTCCTCGGGCCGATCGATTACTACCGCGCGCAGTACGAAGCGGCAGCGAATCCCGAGCACGCCGACGTCGCCGATCTGATTCCGGCGGAAGTCGTATTCGGCACCCGCGTGCACACCGCATACGAGCAGGTTCTGCTCGCCCGCGCCCTCGGAATCGTGAACCTGTCTGACGGGAAGCTCTCGATGAGCGATTCAGTGTTGGGCGACACCCATCTCGCGGCGGCGCAACTCCTCGCGGCGCCGGAGAGCGCGGCGTATCGGGAACAGCTCGCTGACGCGCTCGCTCCTCGCGTGGAGATGACCGACGTGACGCGCGAGCTGCGGACGCTGCGCCAGTCGGCAACGCTCACACCCGTCGATCGCACCGTGCTCGACGGCCTCTTGAAAAAGTACGCGACGCTCGTTTGAAGGGAGAGCCATGGGCTTCTATCTGCGCAGGAGTGTGTCGGTCGGACCGTTCCGCTTCAACCTCTCCGGATCGGGTGTCGGCGTGTCGGTCGGCGTTCCGGGATTTCGCGTCGGCTCCGGACCGCGCGGCAACTACGTGCATCTCGGGCGTGGCGGCGTTTACTATCGCCACACCTTTCCCACCGAATCCGTTCCGACGCCGAGCGCGCCGTCATCCACGACGATGCAGGAGATCGAATCCGGCGCGGCTGCGGAGATCGTCGATGCGTCCTCCGAGGATCTGCTCGAGGAGCTGCGCGCCAAACGGCGCGCCATCACTTTGCGGCCGTTCGCGATCGCCCTCGCGGTTTTGCTGCTGCCGATCGCATTCGGCACGGCATGGGCGTTCCTGCTCGTGATTATCCTCGGTCTCGCGTTGATTCTCGGCGCGGACTATCGCGATCGCATCGCGAAGACGGTGGTCATCCTCTACGAGCTCGAGCCGCCCGTGGAGGAGGCCTTCCAACGTTTCACGGAATGGGCGCAGGCGCTCGCGAGCGCGGGGCGAATGTGGCACGTCGCTGCCGCGATGGGCGTGCACGATCGCAGGTATCACGCCGGCGCGAGCAGTCTCGTGCAGCGCCAGGTCACGACCGTGCGGCTCTCCGAGCCGCCGATGGTGAAGACGAACGTGCCCGTCCTGAGCCTCGGCGCAGGACGCCAGACGCTGTACTTCCTGCCGGACCGGCTGCTGGTCTGCGACAGCGCGGGCATCGGCGCGATCTCGTATCGGACGCTCGATCTCGGCGCAACGAGTCGGCGCTTCATCGAAGAGGAGAACGTGCCGTCCGATGCGACCGTCGTCGATTGGACGTGGCAATACGTGAACAAGAGCGGAGGTCCGGACCGCCGTTTCGCCAACAATCGCCAGCTCCCGATCTGCCTCTACGACGAGCTCGCGTTTCGCACGTCGAGCGGACTGAACGAAGTCTTCCAGATCTCGCGTTCGGGCCTGGCGGAGGGATTCGTCACGGCCGTGCGGTACCTGGCGAGCGTCACTCCGTGACGCGGAAAGGATAGTGGTCGATCAGTCGTTCCCCCGCTCGAATGGTCAACGTGTACGCGCCCGGCGTGAGGAACTCGCCGGGGATGTCGATCACAAACGCATCGTCGATCGTACGGACGTCCTTTGCCGTCCAAAGCACGCGTGAGTTGCGGATGATCTCCAGCTCGTACGCCGATTCGGTGGGTGCCTTTGTGGGAACGGCAGTGACGAGATAGCGTCGCTGACCGCCGGGCAACACGAACGACGGTCCCGGCCCGCGAGTGTGGCTGGCGGTGAATTCGTGATGGGACGAGAGCGCGACGGGAGTGATGTTGCGCTGGTGCTCGCGGATCGCGGTCGCGCCGACGGCCACAAAGGCAAGCGTGGCCGCGGCGGCGTAGAGCCGGAGGGCGAACGGCTTGCGCAACTCACGCGGTTTTTCGACGCGCTCCGTCAGCAGCGGCGTCAGCTCCGGGTAATAGACGAGGAGCGCACGCACCCGCGCGGCCGCAGCCAGCGGAAGCTCGCCGCTCAGGTACGCGACGACCTCTTCGGGCGTGGGCGGACCTCCAAGGCGCTCGCGTTCTTCGACGATCCAGGTGTCGAGTGCGTCGTTCCAGTCATCCTTCGTGATCATCGTCATCTCCGAGAAGTTCAGTCCATGGCACGCCCGGCGGCGGCGAAAGTCGGCGGCGGAGAATGCGACATGCGCGCGTGACTCGCGACCGCACCGCGTGCTCGTTGAGGCCGAGAAGCTCCGCAATCTCTTTCGACTCGAGGCCGCGTCGTCTGAGCGCGAACGCTTGCCGCGTCTCCGGCGGGAGCTCCGCCATGGCCGCGCTGAACGCAGCACGAAATCGCCTGATCTCCTCGCCCTCGATCAGGTCGCTCTCGATGGAAGGTGATTTGTCGACGGCGTCGTGCTCGTCCTCGAGGTTCGTCAGCTTGCCTCCGCCATGGCGCGGTACCTTCCCGCGTGTGTGGCGTTTGCGAGCAAGATTGAACGCCGCGGTCACGAGGTAGGGCCATTCGCGATCGGGCGGAATGTGCTCGAGGCGCTTCCATGTGGCGATCAGCGTCTCCTGCGCGATGTCGGCTGCCTCGTCCTCACGTTGCCCGAAACCGATCAGACGGCCGATCAGCGGTTTGCGGTAGCGGGCGTACAGTTCGTCGATCCGGCTCATCGTTCGTCATCTACGAGAGCCGTTTTTCGTCGCCGCGCGTCGCCAGCTTCTCCACCACGTCGCACAAACGCTGCAGGTCCTCACGCATCTTTGCGATCTCCGCATCCGTCGCTTCGTTCTCCGGAACGAGAAACCACGCCGCGAGGGCGGCGGAGAACGCGCCGAAGAGGCCTACTCCCGCCGTCATGAGAATCGCAGCGACGACGCGGCCCTCGGCCGTTACAGGGTAGTACTCGCCGTAGCCGACCGTCGTGATCGTGGCGAAGGCCCACCAGAGCGCGTTGTCGGCGGTCTTGATGTTCGATTCGTTCGCGTTCTCAAAGTGAAGAATGGCCGTGCTGCTGGCCGTGATGAGGACGAGCGCGAGGAGCATCGCGATGAGCAACGTCGACTGGCGGCGCTTGCTCAGGATCATCGTCGACAGAACGCGTGCGGCGCGGATCGAGCGCAGGAGACGCGTGATGCGCGCGATGCGGGCCAGCCTTCCCCATCGCATCGGATCGACCATGGGAATCGACGACAGGAGGTCGAGCCAGCCCCATGTCACGAAGTAGTGCAGGCGCCTGGGCGCGGTCCAGAGCGAGACGAAGAAGTCGAACGCGAAGACGATGCAGATCACGAAGTCGGCGGCATCGAACACCGCCTCGATCTCCGGATCCCGGCGGAACGCATGCTGGGCGACGATCCCCGCGAGGGCGAGGATGCACAGCGCCAGCATGAACAGCTGATACAGCGGCATGAGTCGCGGCGTGTGCGCGGTGGTCGTCATGTCTCGCTGAACCCACTTGCGCGCGAAAAGAGGCGCGCCTCCGCCGACTCCGATCGGGGTCTTCCGATCGGGAGGCTCTTTCATGAACACACTGCTGCTCGTCGCTGCCGCGGGCGTTGTGGCGACGCTCGCCGTTTTGTTGTGGGTCGCGCTGCGCCGGCTGTCCGAGGAAGTGGCGCGGACGCGCAACGAAACGCATGCGACGGCAGGCGCGCTGCGGCAGGAAGTCACCGGCGCGGTGACCGCGCACGGAACGACGCAACGGCAGGACCTCGACGCCATTCGCGCGCAAGTCGAACGGCTCACCGACGCGAACGAGGCGCGCCTCGACGCCGTGCGTCGCACCGTCGATGAGCGACTCCGCGAAATCCAGGCGATCACCGCGCACGAACTGCAGGAGATGCGCGTCACGGTCGACGAGAAACTTCAAGGCACGCTCACCCAGCGCCTCGGAGAATCGTTCGCGCTCGTCACCGAGCGGCTCGAGCAGGTCCACAAAGGACTGGGCGAGATGCAGACGCTGGCCAACGGCGTGGGCGATCTGAAGAAGGTCTTCTCGAACGTGAAGGCGCGCGGCGGGTGGGGAGAAGTGCAGCTCGAAACGCTGCTCCAGCAGATGCTCTCGCCCGAGCAGTACGTGCGCAACGCCGTCACGAAGGAGATGAGCCGCGAGGCAGTCGAGTTTGCGGTGAAGTTTCCCGGCAAGGGCGACGTTCCGCTGCTCCTGCCGCTCGACGCGAAGTTTCCGATCGAGGACTACCAGGACCTGCTCGAAGCGCACGACCGCGGCGACGTCGAAGCGATCGAGGCCGCCGGCCGACGGCTCGACAGCGTGGTGCGCAATTGCGCGAAGACGATTCGCGAGAAGTACGTCAACCCGCCGGTGACGACCGACTTCGCCATCATGTTTCTGCCGACCGAGGGCTTGTATGCGGAGGTCTTGCGCCGGCCGGGGCTGGCGGAACAGATCCAGCGCGAGAGCAACGTCCTCATCGCCGGACCGACGACGCTCACCGCGATCCTGAGCAGCCTGCAGATGGGCTTCAGGACGCTCGCGATCGAGAAGCGTTCGAGCGAGGTGTGGCGTCTGCTCGAGGCGGTGAAGACCGAGTTCACGAAGTTCGGCGGCGTGATCGAGAAGGTCAACCGGAACCTCGAGAACGCGCGCAACCAGATGGATGCACTGGCGACGCGTACACGCGTCGTGTCGCGAAAACTGCGCGACGTCGCCCAGTTGCCGGAGGCCGACGCGAAGCTGCTCCTCACATTCGCGCCGCCGGCAGCGTTCGCGGGCGAGGACGATGAAGACTGGGTCGAGGCGCGTCCGTGACCACGGGGAACGAACCGATCGCGCGCGAGCTCGAAGCCGCGCGGCAGCGGCTGCTCGACCTCACTCTACGCAACCGCCTTCTCAACTATCGTCCCAGTGCGCTGCGCAGCATCCGCGTCATCGGCGAGTTGCCGGTGGAGATCTACGACGCGCTCGTCCTGCGCGAAAAGGCGCTCGAGTTTCGCAGCACGAAGAAGCCGGTCCCGGCGACGCAGGACGACGACCAGTGGGCTGCACAGACGACACTCGAGTCGCGACACACCGATCGCTTCCTCGAGACGCCGTACGACGAGCAGTCGCTGGCGAAGAAGCTGTTTCGCATGTATCACGAAGGTCGCAGCGCGGTGGAGGAGCAGGGCTACACCGTCGCGCATCTTGCCATCGGATTTCTGGAATGGTTCGAGAGCGACGAGAGCGAAGTGCCGCGCCGCGCGCCGCTGATCCTCATCCCGGCAGAGCTCGAGCGCGTGCGCGCGGGCGACTTTTCGAAAGTACGCTGGACGGGCGAGGATGTGTTCGCGAACGTCTCGCTCGCCGCGAAGCTCGTCGAGTACGGCGTGGCCCTGCCGCCATTCGAAGCGCCGGAAGAGAAGAGCGGGATCGACGCGTGGCTGCAGCGCGTGGTCGAGGCGATCGCACGCAAGCCGCGCTGGCGCGTCCTGTCGGAGCTGACGCTCGACTTCTTCAGCTTCACGAAGTTCGTGATGTTCAAGGACCTCGATCCGGCGACGTGGCCCGACGCTCTTACGAGCGGCACTCTTGCGTCTCGGAAGCCGCAAGATCATCCGCTGCTGCAGATGCTCTTCCATCCGGCGGGCGACGCGAACGACCGCGGGTTCGACGCGGACGAGATCGACGACAAGCTGACGGCCCGCGATCTGTGGCACGTCATGGACGCCGATCCGTCGCAGATCGCAGCCATCGAGGATGTGAAGTCCGGACGGAATCTCGTCGTGCAGGGCCCGCCCGGAACAGGGAAGTCGCAGACGATCACGAATCTGATCGCGGAGACGCTGGCGGCGGGGCGAACGGTGCTCTTCGTGAGTGAGAAGATGGCCGCGCTGGAGGTGGTGAAGTCGCGTCTCGACGCCGCCGGCCTCGGTCCGTTCTGTCTCGAGCTGCACAGCCGGAAGTCGAACAAGAAGGCCGTGCTCGCCGAGCTGCAACGCTCCCTGGCATCGAAGCCGCCGGCCGCCCTGTCCGAATCGGACGAGCACGAGCTCCTCAGGAGCGACCTCAATCGCTACGCGCGCGCGCTCGGTGCGCCGCTCGGAGCGTGGGAGCGCACACCGCATCAGTTCTTCGGGATGCGCGAGGCCGCGCTCGCACGACTTGGATCCGATCCGTTTCCGCCGCCGCCGCAGATCGCGAACGCCGCGGCGATTCGCGACGTCGACGTCGCCGCGGCGGAGAACGCGCTGCGCGAGCTCGCGTACATCCTCCCGTCCGTTCATCCCGTCACGGCGCATCCATGGCGGGCGAGCACGCGCCGGGCGATGGTTCCGCAGGACGAGGCGGAAGTGCGGGTCAGTCTCGCGCGTGCACTCGATGCGACGCGTGCGGCGATCGATGCGGCGACGGCGCTGGCGCGCGAGTGCGGCGTGCAGGAGCCGGCGCGTCTTGCCGATGTGTCGCGAGCCACGCGTGCGGCGGAAGTGATGGCGGACGTCGGTCAGCCGATCGAGGCCGCGCTGCTGCTCAGTAGCGAATGGAATGCGGCCAATCCGATTGCGGTGGAGCTGATCGCGCGAGTCGAGGCGGTGCAGCGGGAGCGCGCCGTGCTGGCGCAGACGTTCCGCGACGACGCGCTGGAGCCGAGTGTCGCCGCCGAGCTCCATGAATTCGGCCTGCTGGCCGCGAAGTTCCTGCGCATCCTCAGCGGACGCTATCGCGCGCTGCGAAGGCAGCTCGCCTCGCTCTACGCCGGCACTGCGCCGAAGACGCAGGCGATGATCGCCGATCTCAGCCGGCTCGCGGAACATCAGAGCGTGCGCGATGCGCTGCGCGGCGCTCCGCGCGGCCGTGGATTTTTCGGTGCGCGCTGGCTCGCCGATCGCAGCGACTGTGCCGCGCTGGGGCGGTTTGCGGAGTGGATCGTCGTGTTCCGCCGCGAGCTGCTCGCGAATGCGCTCACGCGGAGCGCCGTGGAGATCGCGTCGGCCCGCGTTGACGCGAGTGCCGTTCATTCGCGCATCGATGCGATGAGCGCAGCCGCGGTGTCGTGCGTTGCAGCCCTTCGCGCAATGTCGCGCGAGCTGTGCGTCGAAGAGCTTTCCGAGGCGACGCCGTTTACAGAGCTCGTCGCGCAGATCGAACAGCGGCAGCAGCAGATGCCAGCGCTCTTCCGCTGGACGCAATTCAACGGTGCGCGGGAAACGCTTCGCACTACCGCGGCGGCGGCGCTCGAACCGTACGTGCTGAATGACGCGATCGATGCGGATCGCCTTCTCGCGTTCTGGCGTCTCGCGCTCGCCGAGTCCCTGCTGCGGATCGCGTTCGCGGAGCGACCGGCCCTCGGCCATTTCATCGGCGAGTTGCACGAGAAGAAGATCGCGCGCTTCCGGGAGCTCGATGGCGGGCTGGTGGCGATCCTGCGCGCGCGATTGTCGCGGCGGCTGCACGCGTCACGCCCCCAGCTGAGCGGCGGCGCCTCGCCGAATTCCGAAGCCGGAATTCTTCTCGGCGAGATTCACCGCAAGCGCGGGCACATGGCGATCCGCAAGCTGCTGACGAAGGCCGGCGGGCTCATTCAACGCATCAAGCCCTGTTTCCTGATGAGCCCTCTCTCGATCGCGCAGTTCCTCGATCCGCGCAACGCCGCGTTCGATCTGATCGTGTTCGACGAGGCCAGCCAGGTGCGTCCCGAGGATGCGCTCGGCGCGTTTTTGCGCGGAACACAGATCGTCGTCATGGGCGATGACAAGCAGCTCCCGCCGACGAGCTTTTTCGATCATCTTGCCGCGGACGACGATGCGAACGAAGAGAATGAGTCCGCGGCGATGACCGATGTCGAAAGCATCCTCCATCAATGCGCGCGAAGCTTTCCGACGAAGACGCTGCAGTGGCATTACCGCAGCCGCCACGAGTCGCTCATCGCCATCTCCAATCTGTACTTCTACGAGAACCAGCTGCGCATCTATCCGTCGCCGGTTGCCGACTCCGACGCGCTCGGCCTCCACTTTGTGCACGTGCCGCGGTCCGCATACGACGTCGGCAAAACGCGCACGAACCGCGTGGAGGCACAAATCGTCGCGGCTGCAGCGCTCGACCATTTCCGCCGTTCGCCGGACAAGACCCTTGGCATCGGGACGTTCAACATTCAGCAGCAGCAGGCGATCCAGGAAGAGCTCGAGCTCCAGCGGCGCGCGCATCCGGAGATGGAGCCGGCGATCGCCGCCGCGCGCGAGCCGCTGTTCGTGAAGAATCTCGAGACGATCCAGGGCGACGAGCGCGACACGATCCTGATCTCCCTCGGCTACGGACGCGATGCCAGCGGAAAGTTGTCGCTGAACTTCGGCCCGATCAACAAAGAGGGTGGGGAGCGGCGTCTGAACGTGTTGATCTCGCGCGCCCGTGAACGGTGCGTGGTGTTTGCAAACTTCACGGCCCAGGATCTCGTGCTCGACACGACGAATGCGAAGGGATTGCTCGCGCTCAAAGCCTTCCTCGAGTTTGCGCAAACGCGACGGCTGACGGTTCCTGACGCGGTTGTTGACGCGGTTGTTGACGAAGAGACGTCGGCGTTCGAGGATGCGATTGCATCGGTCCTGGAGCAGAACGGATTCACCGTGCGTCGCCGCGTCGGCTACGCAGGCTTTCGCGTCGATCTCGCGATCGTCGATCCATCCGAGCCGGGCCGCTATCTCCTCGGCATCGAATGCGACGGGAGGAAGTACTGCGAGGCACGAGTCGCGCGCGACCGCGATCGCCTGCGCCAGCAGATGCTCGAACAGCTCGGCTGGTCGATTCATCGCGTCTGGTCGACCGACTGGTATCGCGATCGCGCGGAGACGATCGCGCGGCTGCTGCAGGCGGTCGAGATCGCGCAACACGCGCCGCGTGTGCAACTGGCGCCACCGATGGTCGTGAACGTGCCGGTCGTGGTCGGCGAAGAGGCGACTGTCGTTGTACCGACCGAGGACATTGCGAACTACGAGATTTGCCGCGAGCTGCGAATCCCGACGAATGGCGAACTGCATCTCGTCGCGGTGGAACTGCTCGCGGTGGCGGTCGAAGACGTCGCGCGTGTCGAAGGGCCGGTGCATGTCGACGAAGTCGTGCGCCGCATCCGAACGATCTGGAGATTGCAGCGCGCGGGCAATCGGATCCGCGAGGCCATCGAGCGTGGCGTCGCGATCGCCATTCGTCTGCAACGCGTCACGCGCGACGGCGAGTTCCTGCACGTTCCGCAGGCGCCGGTGGTCGTGCGCCGCCGCAACGGCGAACCTCCTGCACGCATCGAGTGGATCGCCGACGCGGAGCTTGCCGAGGCGATGCAGCTGGTGTTGCGAAGCGAATTTGCCACACCGCGCGAAGAGTTGATCGACGCCGCCGCGCGACGGGTCGGCATTCAGGCGACGAGCAGCACGGTCGCGTCGCGGCTGAGCGCGGTCATTGACGGCGAGGTGCGACGCGGGCGGCTGATCCTCGACGGCGAACTGGTGCGACTGACTCGAGCGTGATCCGTTCGATCGACCACGGCGTTGCGGTCAGTGCACGCCGCGCGCGAACGCCATCCCACTCGAGGATCGCCGGGTTCGGCAGCGGCTCTTCCGTCGAAAGGAGGAAGTACGTGTCGACACCGAAGGGCGGGGTGATGCGGAACGCGCTCGGACGGCCGAGGAGCACTTCGGTGGCGGCGGGATCGCCGATCGGGAACCGGTTCTCCACCGAGCCTGTCTGCGGAAAGACAAGACGGCTGTTGCCGTGGCTGTCGACCACGAACACGTAGAAGTAGCGCGGGATGAGCGGCTCTGGCGATGACCGCGATGCGCGCAGGACGAGGCTGTAGACGCGGCGACCGACAACCGTCGGTCCGTCGACGAGCTGCTTCGTGCGCTCATCGCGGAGAGTGAGGCGGTATGGCGCCGGCGTGTCGGGTGGCGAGGTGAGGGCCAGCCAGCCGTGGATGCGGCGCAACGTGACGAGGTCGCGGCGGAGTTGCATCGGCTCGCTCGTCCATCGGGTTCGTGGAGGAAGACCGCTGGCGCTGCGATCGGAGTCGCGCAGGTGCGGACGGATCCATGCGTATTCGATGCGCGTTCGATCGAAGCGGCCGACGAGGAGGTAATCAGCGGCCTGCGCGTCGCTGACGCGAACCACACCGTCGATGCCGTCGAACGTTTCGGTTGCGGGCAGTTGGACGAACAGCGCGTCCGAAGCGCGAAGGCGCGCGATGGCGGCGACCGCGACGTCATCGCTCGGAAGGGCGATCGATGCGCCGTTGCGATCGAGCAGCTCCCATCCATGTTCGCGCGGCCGCAGGATATGAGTCGGTGTGGCGTCGAGCGGATCAGTGATCCATCTTGCCTTCGTTGTCGCTGCGAACCGTTGCGCGAGAGCACGCACGTTGCCGGCGATGCGCGGAGCAAAAACTCGTAGCGGACGTTCCGGCGTCGGAGCCCAGCGGACGACTTCGAGCAATGCGCCGGCGCGGAGGGTGGATGCGCTCGTGCGCGCCACACTGCGGCCGAGGCCGAGGAGTCGCGTCACTGTCACGTGAGATCGGCGGTCGCCGATGGGGCTCAGCTTCGTGTTGATCGTGAGACCGTGCGCCCAACCGCCCTGCAGAATCACCTCGCGATCCTCCACACGCTCGACGGCGATGACCAGACGTTCGCGACGCCGATGCGTGCCGAGAAATGGCTGCAGCCGCGCCTGCGCGTTGCCGAGCATCGCCGGAGCCTGATCCGCCCTGTCGACGCGCAGTCGTGCCTGCGCACGGAGAAACGTCTCCTGCGCCGCTTCGCCGCTGACGGCATCGCGCATCGCGCAGATCCACGCCCAGCTGAATGCGCCGTGCATCAATCCGTCGTCGCCGAGCGTCTCCCATGCGGTGTCGAGGTCCTGCGTCGAGGCGAGGATCAGTGCCCCACGCTCGTCGGGTCGCGGTCCGTAGTTTCCCCCGTCACGGAGCGGCGGCGCGGGGGCGATGCCGCGCGGGCGCGCGCCATTCGGCATCGCCCGGAACCCGCTGCCGCTGTGGCAGTGGTCGAGGAGGAGCGTGAGGTGCGCACCGCGATCGAGGATGCGATTGAAGAGCGGCCGCAGCTCCTTGTCGCGGATGTCGGGCGCGCCGCGCCGCGAGTCGGCGGGAACGATCGATTCATCGCGCCGGTCGGGCTCGTCGGATGCCGGGTTCGGCACCTGCGCGCCATGGCCGGCGAAGTAGTAGAAGACGATGTCTCCTTTTCGCGTCGGCCGAACGAGATGCTCGTCGATCGTGCGCAGGATCGCCGCGCGCGTCGCCTGCTGATTCGTCAGCGTGACGATGTTCGTCCGCGCGAATCCATAGCGCAGCACCAGCATGTCCGTCAGGATGCGGACGTCGTTCGCGCCGCCGCGAAGATCCGGCCAGCCGCGATGCGGGACTCCGGTGACCGCGGGAAGGGTGGAGGCGGTGTAATCGTCGATGCCGATCAGCAGCGCGCGTTTCGCCGGCTGTGCGATCGCGGGATCCGCGAGGAAGAAGGCCAGGAACGCGATCGATGCAAGTGACAAAACGCGCATGGTCAGTTTCCTCGGCAGCGCGGCAGCGATCGCGCTTCGTCGCGCGTCGTGGCGCCATACGTCCAGAGCTCTCCGGTCGCGTCGCGATACACCACCGCGCGGAATCTGCGGTCGCGCGCGAGTTGCTCGGCGCCGCCGAATGCGTCGTAGCCGCTGGTGCCGTAGTGAATCGACTCGACGAGCTCGTCGTCAAATGTGCTCTCGATGGTAATGAGAAAGACGCGGCAATCACTGCCCGCCATCGACGCGTGCAATCTGTGCTTTGCATGCTGACGCGTGAACCCCTCGGCAACGTCTGCAGCGGCTTTGTCGGTGTGCTGGGGATGGGTGCAGGCACCGAGTGCGAAGACGAGCGCTGCTCGTACGAACCATCGCATGGAAGCTCCTCGAGACGTACGGGTCGCCACCTCCAGGCGGCGACCCGTCGAAGCGATGGAAACGATCAGGGAACGGGGTCGGGCTTGACCGGCGGGCAGATGGTGCGATCGTAGAGCGAGCGGCCGGGCTCGAACCGCAAGCGGCTCAGCAACACCGACGGGGTCGACGGATGCACCGAGCTCCAGCTGATCTGCGGAATGCTCGCGCCGGTTGCCACGCGCGGAACGAGACGCTCTTCGCGAGCGGGCGGGGTTTGCAGCAGGTCGTAATACATTTCGAAGTGCTTCCCGACCTGCGGCGCGTCATTGTTCGACGACGACGGCGGAATGGCCGGCGGCAGGTTCATCACCGCCACTTCCACCTTGCCGCTCTCGTCGGGCGAAAGCGTCATCGTGCGGCCGGTGCCGGCGTCGTGCCTGGTCTCGACGAAGTCGATACTGTCTCCCGTGACCTCGATGTCGAGACCGACCCAGCTGGCGACCGCCTGCACATAAGACGACGTGCTGCCGGTACCGTCGAGGCGATTGAACTGTACTGGGGTGATGTCGCTGCCGAGTCGCGAAATGGCATAGGTGTACAACTCGCCGCTGTTGATCGTGAACCGCGCCGTAATGAGCTCCGGCGGCACGGTGGCCAGCAGATCGGAGTCGATCGTGCAGCCGCCGTCGCAGAGCGGCTGCAGAGCGGGAATCCAGGAGGTATCGCCGCGTTCGCTCGTCGTGGTCGGAATGATCTGCGGCTCGCTATTGACGGTGCCGCGCACATTGTTGCGCATCGTCATCGCGGGGAGATTGGCTGCCCCGCTCGATTTCTGCACGGCAATGTCAGAGCCGGCGATCGCCCACGCGCTGCCATCACCGAGTGCATAGTTGAGGGAGTCGAGTGCTGCGGACGAGGAAAGATCGCGAAAGACGTAGCCTGAGATGACCGTGGGGACATCACAATCGCCGCTGCAGTTGCCGGCACGCGCGAAGAGCAGCGGCTTGTGCGGCTGCATGGCAGAGCCGTCGGACATGTGGTAATGATCGGTGTTGAGGAGCAGGACCGTGACTTCGGTCCCGTTCTCATTAGGGATGAAGGCCATCAGGCCGCTGAAGAGAATTCTGAGTACAAAGGTGCTCACTGTTCGGGTCCTCCAGTGCAATGGAGCGCGTGTACGGGGAGGCGGCATGGCCGACGACCTGAAACGCTGCCCATTTGTTTGCGGGTTCATGTTTCCGGAGCCTCTCGAGTTGCGCCTGTCGCAGCGCAACTGCCACGTCGTCTCCGTGCCGGTAGTGACAATGGAACGACACCAGCAACTCCTTTGCGGAGGCGTCCCTCACATCCCACAGCGTGCCGACGACGGCCGGAACATTGGCCGCAATGAGCGGCCGGACCAGAGGAGCAAGACCCTGAGGGCCGACGAAACTTCCGCCGGCGGTACTACACGCGCCGAGGACGGCGAGCCGTGTACGCTCGAGCCGCGGCAATTGCTGCATGAGTGTTTGTGCGGACAACTCCCCGGACTCGCCCCGCGGTCCAGGCGCGAACAGGAGACGCGACTGCCACGGACTCTGAGGATTGGCAAGGGCGTGACCGGCGAAATGGATGATCGTCGCGGATTTCACGGCCGACAGGAATTTCTGCACGGTTGCATCGGCGCCCACTAGTACCTCGGCGTTGCTGTAATGATGGAGTTTTAACTCCTCGACTTCCTTTCTCGCAAACGGAAGGGGCTCCGCGAACGCCAACGCGGTCGAGTCGAACGCCGGGTCGCCGATGAGAAGCGCGGATGGATTTTGATTGCTCGACAATTGCCGGTCGCGTGCGAGTGCGTACAGATAGAGAGACGTGCTGCCGGCGACTGCGACGCTGCTCCGCTCGATCAGGTACCCTTCGTCCCGTCCTCCCTGAAGTGCATTGAACGGCAATCCCTGCATCGGCTCGTCGGGCACGATGACGATCCGTGTTTTCGATTTCGGGACGAGCGCCAATGGTTCGCGGAAAAGCTCACCATAGGCGGCGCGGAGCACGCGAGTGAGTGGATCGCTCTGCCCGCCCTTGATGCTCGCGACGGCGTCGGCAACCCATTCTTCAATCTTTTTTTTCGTCGTGCGTTGTTGCACGAGCTCGATTCCTTCCCGTGTCACGACCCATGTGAACGTTCGGTCGCGCAGCACGAGGAACTGCAGGATGACCGTGTCTGCCGGGAGTTTGGCGCGGACCTGCTGCAGATCAGCAACTCGCTCAACGGGTCGATATCCCGGCGGCACCTGGCCGGACTGCAGGAGGATCTGCATCGGCTCGAAGGCGAGCGCCAGTTCGCTCTGTACGAACGAGCCTTCCTTGTCGTTTGCGTCGATGCGTCTCTCAATCAGCTCGTCATATTGGTCCCGAAAGCGGGAGAAGTAAGGAGTCCACAACGGCTCCGACGCGGCTTGCGGGTCGCTTGTGAGGGCATGCCGCACTTCGTCCCGCAGGATGTGGAGTGCCGTGGCGATATCGTCGTCGGCGCGCGGATCACCGGCGGCGCGGCGAGCAGCCGCACGCTGGAAGTAAAGGATGGCGCGAGACGTCGAATCCAGTGCTTTTCCGTTCTCAATGACCTCACTGAACCGACGTACGGCGTCGGCAGGCTGGCCTTTCAACAGCAACTGGCCCTGCACCTCGAGAATGCGCATCCGCAGCAGATCGCGATCGGCGATAAGTGCGACTGCTTCGGCGAGATCGGCTGCCACGTCCAGATCTCTTTGTGCATCGGCGTGTCGTTCCAGCTCGAGGTGAATTTCCGCACGTCGGCGTAATGCGATCGAGAGATGATGCTTTGCGGTGGCCACGTCGTCATTGGAAGCACTGTTGACGGCCCGCTGCAGGTCCTCGACCGCCGCATTCTGATAATAGAGCGCGACTGACGGATGCCCGAGCTGTCTTGCGGCGAGGGCCGCCGTGCCATAAGCCTGATGACGAGCGTCAATGTCGGCGACGCGGTCCAGAAGGCTCAGGGCCTGGTGTGCATCGCGGAACGCCGATTGCGGGCTGCCGATCGCGACGAAATTGACGCTTCGGCGTGCCAGTACCGCCGCCGTGGTGGTCGGATCGTCTTTTGCGGACGCAAGTGCCTGCTCGTAATCCGCGTGCGCGTCGAGATATCGGCTGTCGAAATCCAGCAGAATCGCGCGGTAGGTATGAATCCGGAAGGTGAGCTCGCGATAGTCAGGTCTGAGGTGCGGAATGGTTGCGTCGAGCACAGGCAGCGACTGCTCGACAGCTGCCACGTAGTAGCGCGCCGCCAGAGATAACGGATTCCCCGCTCGCTCAAGGAACTTGACGGCGTCCTGGTATTTCCTGGCGTGCAATGCTGCCAGGCCTTGCTCCAATGCGGCGCGGTCCCTGGTTCGGTCCATCGCATCGACCACCGCTTGCGGATAATGCTCGCCCGCGTTGACCAGGGCGTTCGCCAGCAGCCGCGCGCCCTCGCGATCGCGCAGATCCAGCCGCTCGAACTGTTGCGCCGCATTGGCTGGAAACGCGCGGACCATGCGGGTCAAGGCGTCCCGATCGCGACGCTGGACCGCTCGAACCAACGCCTCGGCATTCCACTGCCGCACAGGATTGGGGAGCTGTTGCAGCCGCTGGATGTGCTGCCGCGCTTCTCCCGACCAGTCCGATCGCTCCTGTACGATCTCGTTCCACGAATGGATCGCTTCCTTTGTGAGGTACAGGCGCTCCAGGGCGAGGGCGCGATTGAATCCTTTTGCGGTTTCCAATGCGCGCAGGAGATCGAGCAGATCGTGCTTGCGCTCGAAACGGGTCAGATACGCCGCGGCGAGATCTTCCTTCGCATGCCGCTCCACGGCTCTCAATGCTTTGTCGATGCAGTCGCCGCCCGCACCGGCCAGCAGACGCAGGGCTTTTTCGCGACTGTCCACCACCTCGTCCTCACAGGACATCTGAAACACGGCATGCTGTCGGTAGGGCCGATGTTCCGCTCCGTTCAGTCGTGCCTCGACGGGCCGATCCCTCTCAGTGCTCGTTTTGGTGTTCTCTCTATCGCAGGCCATGAAGGCGCTGCAGAGGCACAGAACGATGCACAGCGGATTCTTCATGTTTTCCCTACGATACGCGTTTCGCGAGAATGGGCGTGAGCAATGACGACGCGAGACACGGGCGGAGAGAACACCGAGCTGTTCGAATCTCTGTACAAACGGCACCACGCGCGGATGCTCCGGTTTTTCCGGCAGGTCTTTCGTCTGTCAGAAGCCGACGCCCAGGAGTTGACGAACGATTCGTTCGTCCGCTTCTATCGGGCGATGGACGAATATCGTGGACAGGCGGAATGGGCGCTGCTGGAAACGATCGCGCGGAATGTTGGATACAACCGCGTACGGTCCCTCATGACGATCAAGCGCGGCAGGATTCGGACCGAGTCGCTCGATGACGGCGAGTCGGTGGTGGAGGCGGTCGACTGGAACCAGAGGCATCCGATCGACACGATGATCGAGACCGAGCAGTTGCAGCGAATGCGGGACGCCATGAAAGAGCTCCCGAGCGGACAGCGACAGTGTCTCCAACTGTGGCTCGAGGATCTCAGCAGCGAGGAGATCTCGCGGGTCTTGCGAATCTCGATCGTTGCGGTGAAATCGCGCGTCCGTGATGCAAAGCGGGCGTTGCGCGAACGGCTGGGAGACGAAGGCGCGCTCCCGGAGGACGAATCATGACGAACAAATCTGAATGGCAGGACGCGAACCGCCGTCTGACGGCCGAGCAGCAGGAGAAACTCGGCGATCCGCCGACGGCGGAAGAGATGCTGGCGTATGTCCGCGGTGAGTTGAATGCGGAGGAAGAGGAGCGGATCCGGGATCTCCTGGTGGCGTACCCGGAGCTGGCGCGGATGTACAGCGCGCCGTTCCCCGAGGAACCGGAAGCGGGTGTTTCGAATGAAGCGATCAACCACGGCTGGCAGGATGTACAGCGCCGCCTCGGCATTACGGTGATGCCGGCGCGTGCGCGGATGCGGAACTACATTCCGACGACGATCGCGGCGGCACTCGCGCTGGTCTTCTTCGGCCTCTTCGTGCAGGCGGAAAGCCGCGCACGCGACAGCACGCGCAGTTGCGATCTCCCGCGCGTGCTCGGAGCACCACAGGAACTCGAATCTGATGGCACCCGCGGCGTCGGCTCACCGACCACACTGCGAAAGGATGGCGATGCCTACCTGCTGAAGCCCCAGCTCTTCAATCAGGTGCACTACCCGCATTACAGCATCGAACTGCACGACAAAAGCGGCGCAGTGTGGACAACCCCATCCGCGCAGCCGGACGAGAAGGGCGCGTTCCAGATCGTCATCCCTCACTCCTTCCTCCACCCCGGCCTGTATCAGTTGCGCATTTTTGGTGTGGATGGTGAGGGGCGGCGAGAGGTAGGCAAGTACGACGTGGGCGTGCCGGCGGAGTGAGCAATCGCTCGCGTTCCGGAAGGGTAGTCAGCCCTGAGTTTCGGAAACAAGTCAGCCAGCCTTCGGCGGGCTGACTTGTTTCGAGTTACGTTGGTGGAGCCTGCGACCTTCCAGAGCAGGCGAGGGCGGTGGTCGGCAACCTCACGACACCATCCCCGCAGGCGGAGAGATCGTCTTCGCGCGACCGCGTCCACGACGTCCGGTGCCATCGTCTCCGGCGACGATTCGGTGTCCTTACCCAGCCGGAGTGCCATGGGAAAAAGATGAGCTAGCGGCGCTTCAGTGGGTTACCCTGACCTACCACCCAGCCGTTTCCAAAGATCATCCATTTACCTCCAGGAGGCCGTTTGCTCAACTTTCCCCGCGCGGTGGGACGCCTTGCGTTCGTTTCGTCGTTCCTTTTCACTTTCGTGGCCTTCGGTGCGCTGGCTCCCCAGTCGCCGCAGAAAGGGAACGGCGTCAAGTCCTCCCTGCGGATGCTCGACTCCCGCGTGAACTACCGCGCCGGCTACACGAAAGCTTCGGCCGCACGGCCCGGCAAGGCTGCCTCGGGACTGGCGGAAGCGAAGAAGGACACGAGTGAGATCGTGGCCGCCATTGAGAAGCTGCAGGGCAGCACGCTGCCCGGCCTGAAGGTGAAGCTCTCCGAATACACCGGCGGCGTCGCCGAGATCCGCAGCTCGAAGGGATCGCTGACCGGCCCGTCCGGCGGATCGAGCGAGCAGATCGTACGCACGTTCCTCGCGCAGAACGCGGCCACGTTCGGTTTCACAGCCGCGGACCTGAGCGACCTGGTGGTCCTCGGCGACAGCCCGGGCGGCGGCAGCGGCCTGCGCATGCTGCGCATGGAGCAGCAGATCGACGGCCGTCCCGTCTTCCAGAGCGAGACGCGCTTCATCCTCGACCGCAATGGACGCCTGGTGCAGGGTTCCGGGCGCCTCGTTCCTCACGCGCGCGAATTCGCCGCCGGGATCTCCGCCGGCAGCTTCATGACGCCGGCACAGGCCATCACGTCCCTCCTCGCATTCGAAGGCAAGACCGTCGATCCGGCCGCCATCGCCGCGACGCCGATCGGAGCCGGACGGATCGAGCTGACCGTCCCTGGCGAATACGCCGGCGGCCCTGCCTACGCCCGGCAGGTGCTCTTCCCACTCGGGCCCGGCCTGCTGGTGCCAGCCTGGTCGCTGAACGTCTTCACGCTCGGCGATGCCGACTGGTACGCCATCGTCGATGCACAGACGGGCGCGCTGCTGTGGCGCAAGAACGTCCGCAACTACGCCTCAACCCACGACGCCCGCTTCCGCGTCTACGTGCAGGCGGACGGCGTGACGCCGGCCGACAGTCCGGCTCCGGCGTCGCCGAACGCCGTGGCGCCGGGCGCCGGCACGCAGTTCCCCGAGATCGCGCCCACCATCGTCAGCATGCACACGGCCATGAACGCCATCGCCAGCCCGAACGGCTGGATCGACGACTGTCCGGGCGGCGTCTGCACCGCCGCGCAGACGCAGACGCTCGGCAACAACGCCCTGATCTGCCTCGACCGCGACGGCGCCGGCAACAACGTCTGCGATATCAGTGCGAACAGCCTCGTCGACGGGAACGGCCGGCCGATGGGCAACCCCGACGCCAACGCGCGTAACCGCGACTTCCTCGGCACGGCGCCGCGCGATTTCCAGACCAATTTCCTCCCCGCGCCGCAGGGCGGCAACCCCGACACTGGCCAGACTCCTACCGGCAACGGCGTCCCGCAGACGATCTTCCGCCGCGGGATGATGACCCACCTCTTCTACCTGACGAACTGGTACCACGACAAACTGTTCGCCCTCGGGTTCGATGAGGCCTCGGCCAACTTCCAGCAGACCAACTTCACGGGTTTCGGTCTGGGCAACGACCGCGTCCTCGGCGACGCCCAGGACGCCAGCGGCACCGACAACGCCAACTTCGCCACGTTTCCCGACGGCACCTCGGGCCGCATGCAGATGTACCGCTTCACGGCCGCCACGGCCAGCGGCGTCGACGACCGCGACGGCGCGCTCGACGCAGAGATCGTCCTGCACGAGCTCACTCACGGCACCAGCAACCGCCTGGTCGGCAACGCCGCCGGCCTGAACTGGGATCCGGCCGCTGGCATGGGCGAGGGGTGGAGCGACTTTTACGCCCTCTCCCTTCTCAATCCCACCAATGCCGACGCACCGACGGCCCGCTACACCAGCGGCGCGTACGCCACCTACAAGCTCGACACGGGATATCTCGACAACTACGTCTACGGCATCCGTCGCTTTCCCTACAGCTCGCAGAAGAGCGTCAACCCGCTCACCTGGGCGGACATCGACGACACCACGAACAACCTGAGCGGCGGTATGGCGCCCACGCCTCTCACCTTCTTCAACAACGCCGGCGGCATGGAAGTGCACAACCTCGGCGAGGTTTGGGCCGTTACCCTGTGGGACGTCCGCGCGCGGGTCATCGCCGATCCGGCCGGAGCCAACGGCGACGTGCCCACCGGCAACACCAGCATGCTGCAGCTCGTCACCGACGGACTGAAGATGACGCCCATCGACCCGACCGTGGTCGACGCCCGCGACGCCATCCTCAATGCCGACTGCGCCACGAACGCCTGCGCCAACGAAGACTCGATCTGGGGCGGCTTTGCCAACCGCGGCTTCGGGTACGGCGCGCGCGCGCCGTACTACCTGACCTACGCCTTCGCCTTCTCCAGCCACATGGCCTTCCACGAGTCGACGTCGCTGCCCTATCTCGACGTGGCCGATCCGCTGACCGACGTGGCCATCGACGATGCGGCCAGCAACAACAACGGCGACATCGACCCGGGCGAGGCCATCAAGCTCACCGTGACGCTGACCAATCCGTGGCGCCGCGCCACGAAAGCCGTCACGGGCGCCACCGTCACGCTGACTTCTTCGACCCCCGGCGTGACGATCTACGACGGAACGTCGACCTACGGCGCCATCGCGCCGCTCGGCAGCGCGGCGGGCGACTCGTTCCTCATCACCGTCGCTCCCTCCGTGACCGCCGGCACGTCGCTCGAGTTCTCGCTGGCCATCACCTCCAACCTCGGGGTCACCAGCAGCAGCTTCTCGATCCGCGTCGGCAACCGGAACGGCACGGACTCGCCCATCACCTACACCAACGATCCGAATCCCGACGTCGCCATTCCGGACGGCATTCAGCTCGGCGGCACGAGCACGATGTCCATCACCGACGACTTCGAGATCGCGGACATCAATTTCCGCCTCGACAGCCTCACCCACGGCTATGACGGCGACATCAACGTCATGCTCCGCTCTCCCGGCGAGGTCGGCTCCGACCTGATCGGTATGGTCGGCCTGCTCCTCTCCCCCGACGAATTCGCCAGCGCCGGCGCCAATTACACGAACATGACCATCGACGACGAGGCGCCGGCCACGGCCGACATGTTCGCCGCCGCTGACAGCGAGGCGCCGTACAGCGGCACCTGGCTGCCGATCTACAACACGCCCACCATGTCGGTGTTCGGCGTCCCCGGCGCTCCCGACCCGGCCGGCACGCTCTCCCACTATGACGGCACCAGCACCAAAGGAACCTGGACCACGCTGGCGGCCGACCACGCCACGCCCGATGCCGGAACGCTCAACGCCTGGTCGCTGATCGTCACCCCGGTGCACTTTGACGTCGTCCCGTTCGCCGCCGCGGCGGCCGTGAGCGGTACCAAGACCGTGTCCGGCACGTTCCAGGTCGGCGGGACCGTCACCTACACCGTGACCCTCACCAACAACGGTACCGCCAACCAGGCCGACAACACCGGCAACGAATTCACTGACGTCCTCCCGGCGAGCCTGACCCTGGTCAGCGCCATCTCCTCGGCCGGCACCGCCAGCACGGCAGGCAACACCGTCAACTGGAACGGCTCGCTGGCCCCCCTCGGCGGCAGCGTCACCGTCACCATCACCGCCACCGTCAATGCCGGCACGCAGGGGATGGTCATCAGCAACCAGGGGACCGTCTCGTACGACGCCGATGGCGACGACGTGAACGAAGCCAGCGCGCTGACCGATGACCCGGGCGTGGGCGGAACCACCGATCCCACCGTCTTCACCGTCGCCAATGCCAACGTCACCGGCACCAAGACGGTGAGCGGCACGTTCACCGTGGGCAGCACCGTGACCTACACCGTGGTTCTCACCAACAGCGGCTCCGCGGCGGCCGCCGACAATGCCGGGGATGAATTCACCGATGTCCTGCCCGCCGGCGTGACCCTCACCGGCGCCTCGGCAACGGGCGGAACCACCGTTCCGACCGTCGGCACCAACACCGTCACCTGGAACGGCGCGCTGGCTGCCGCGGGCAGCGTGACCATCACCATCACCGCAACCGTCAACGCCAACCCCGGCGGGACCACCGTGTCGAATCAGGGAACGATCTCCTACGATTCCGACCTCGACGGCACAAACGAGTCGTCCAGGTCGACCGACGATCCGTCCGCCGGCGGCCCCACCGATCCGACGAGCTTCATCGTGCAGGGCGCGACCATCACGGCCACCAAGACCGCCAGCGGTACCTTCACCGCCGGTAGCACTGTCACCTACACCATCACTCTCTCCAATACCGGCAGCGCAGCGTCGCTGGACAACGCCGGCAACGAGCTCACCGACGTCCTCCCGGCCAGCCTGACCCTGGCCAGCGCCATGTCGTCGGCCGGCACCGTCAGCACGGCAGGCAACACCGTCGACTGGAACGGCAGCGTGCCTGCAAGCGGCAGCGTGACCGTGATCATCACCGCCACGATCAACGCCGTGCCGCAGGGAACGGTGATCGCCAATCAAGCCACCGTGCTGTACGACTCCGACCTGGACGGCACCAGCGAGTCCACCACCACCAGTGACGACCCGGGAGTGGCCGGCTCCAACAACCCCACCGCGTTCACGGTCGGCGGGGCCACGCTCACGGCCACGAAGACCGTCAGCGGCAGCTTCGTCGTCGGCGGCACCGTCACTTACACCATCACCATCTCGAACTCGGGAGCCTCGGCCACCGCCGACGAGGCCGGGAACGAGCTCACGGACGTCCTGCCGGCCAGCCTCACGCTCGTCAACACCACCGCCACCAGCGGCACGCCGGCGTCCAACGTCGGAACCAACACCGCCACGTGGAACGGAGGCGTTCCGGCCAGCGGCAGCGTGACGGTGACCATCACCGCGAGCATCAACTCCGGCACCATCGGCTCGACCATCACGAACCAGGGCTCGCTCAGCTACGACTCCGACGCCAACGGCTCCAACGACGCCTCCAACACCACCGATGACCCGGGCGTGGCCGGCACCAACGACCCCACCTCGTTCGTCGTCAGCGGCGCCATCATCACCGGCACCAAGAGCGCCAGCGGTTCCACCAGCGTGGGCGGCACCGTCACCTACACGATCGTTCTGTCGAACTCCGGCAACACGGCCAGTGTCGACAACGCCGGTAACGAGCTCACCGACGTCCTTCCCGCCTCCCTGGCCCTGACCGGCGCGTCGTCGACGTCAGGCACCCCGGTGGCCACGGTGGGGACGAACACCGTCACCTGGAGCGGCAGCGTTCCGGCCGGCGGCAGCGTCACCATCACCATCACCGCCACCATCAACTCCGGTGCGGCCGGCACGACCATCAGCAACCAGGCCTCGTTCTCCTACGACTCCGATTCCAACGGCACGAACGAGACCAACGGCACCACCGACGATCCGAGCGCGGGCGGAGCCAACGACGCCACGTCCATCGTGGTGGCCGGCCTGGCCAGCGAGACGGCCACGAAGACCGTGTCCGGCTCGTTCACGACCGGCGGCAACGTCACCTACACCATCACCATCAACAACAGCGGCGACACGGCCTCGGGCGACAACGCCGGCAACGAATTCACCGATATCCTTCCCGCCTCGCTGACCCTGGTCAGCGCGACCGCCACCTCCGGCGCGGCCGTGCCCAACATCGGCACGAACACCGTGACGTGGAACGGCGGCATCCCCGCCGGCGGCAGCGTGACCATCACCATCACAGCAACCATCGAGCCGGGCAACGAAGGCACCACCATCAGCAACCAGGGCACGGTCTCCTACGACACCAACGGCGACTCCACGAACGACGCCACCGTCC
>DASYLL010000232.1:0-5334 GCA_036009605.1 Thermoanaerobaculia bacterium
GACTCGGGGGAGGGTGGGGGGAGTGGTCATGCCGGGGATTTTAGTCGCAGAGTCGCAGAGTCTCGGAGTCTCAGAGGAGGTTCTTGCCGCGATCTCTGAGACTCAGCGGCTCTGAGACTCTGCGACTCCACGTTAAGATCCGCTTCGTGCTCGACATCCGTGCAAGAGCGAACGAAGTAAACCGGCGCCTCACGACGCGCTACCCCGACGCGAAGTGCTCTCTCGACTTCACGAACGCGTTCGAGCTCCTGATCGCGACGATCCTTGCGGCGCAGTCGACGGATGCGCGCGTCAACATCGTCACGAAGTCGCTGTTTCGCAAGTATCCGAATCCAGCGGCGTTCGCGAAGGCGTCGCAGGTGGAGATGGAGACGGACGTCAAGCAGACAGGCTTCTTTCGCAACAAGGCCAAGGCGGTGATTGCGTGCGGGCTGGCGATCGTCGAGAAGCATGGCGGCGAGGTACCGCGGACGATGGAGGAACTGGTCGCGCTTCCCGGCGTCGGACGCAAGACCGCAAACGTCGTCCTTGGCAATGCGTTTGGAACGCCGGTCGGTGTGGTCGTCGATACGCACATGACGCGTGTCGCGGGACGGCTCGGACTCACGAAGAACGTCGACGCGGTGAAGATCGAAGAAGACGTCACGCCGCTGTTGCCGAGGTCAGAGCTGACGGCGTTCGCGCATCGCGTGATTTACCACGGCCGCGAGATCTGCGACGCGCGCAAGCCGCTGTGCGATGAGTGCGTGCTGAACGACATCTGCCCGAGCGCGGACCTGTTCAGGGAAGGTCGACCGTCCCCTTCGAAGTCCAGGGGCCGCACCGCGCAATCCGCCACGAAGTCAGCGCCAGCCCCTTCGCGAACCCGTACTTCCGGAAAGCCTCGCGCCCGTACGCCGAGCAGGTAGGCTGAAAGCGGCAGTTCACGACGCGGCTGAGGCGCTTTGAAACGTGGGCGCGGTATTCATCGATGGTGAAGATCGCGCCGCGCGCCGCGAGGCCGTGACCGCGCGGGACCGAGAAATCATGGATCGCGATCGCGACCACGATGAGCGCAGCGAAGAGGCTGAAGCGGCGCGACCGTTTCATTGAGGGTTCTCCCTCACGCCCGCTCCGCCGCTTTCGCCTCATCCCACAACGCATCCATCTCCTCGAGCTCCAACTGATCGAGATTCTGATCGCGTCCCCGCACCACCGTCTCCATCGACTCGAACCGTCGCATGAACTTCCGATTCGTCGACTGCAACGCCTCTTCGGGATTCACCCTCACCTTCCGCGCGATGTTCGCGATCGTGAAGAGCAGGTCGCCGATCTCTTCGTGGATGTTGTCCGCGTCGCCGGCGGCTACGGCTTCTTTCAGCTCGTCGATCTCTTCATCGAGCTTGTCGAACACATCTTCCGTGCGGCGCCAGTCGAATCCCACTCTTGCCGCTTTCTCCGTCAGTCGCGACGCCTTCAGCAAAGCCGGCATCGCCTGCGGGACACCGGAGAGCACGCTCTTGTTCTCCGCTTTGCGCTCGTCCTGTTTGAGCTTCTCCCAGTTCACGAGCACCTGTTCGGCGTCGCTCGCTTCGACGTCGCCGAAGACGTGCGGATGGCGGCGCACGAGTTTGTCGTGAATGGCCGTGATGGAGTCGTAGATGTCGAACGAGCCTTCCTCGCGCGTCATCTCCGCGATGAACACGGCCTGCAACAGAAGGTCACCGAGCTCTTCGACCAGTGCACCGCGATCGTTCTGGTCGATGGCGTCGACGACTTCGTACGATTCCTCGATGACGTAGCCTTTCAAGTCGGGCAGCGTCTGCTTGCGATCCCATGGACAGCCGTCCGGTCCGCGCAGGCGCGTCATCAATTTCACGAGATCATCGAACGTGCGTTTCGCCATCGGCTGATTGTAGTTGCGGTCTGTTAGCATGCGCACCGGACGCCCATGCTGAACCAGGTGCTCATCGTCGCTGGCGAGAGCGCAGCGCGCACGCCGGCGGAGGTTGCCCGTTCGCTGCACTTCACGCCTGTGGTCGCCGGCTCGGAAGCCGAAGCGGTCGACCTCCTCAATCGCGAACGGTTCCGTCTGATTGCCGTCAGTGGCAAGCCCATCTGGCAGCGTCTGCGCGACATCGCCGAGAGCAAGCAGCCGATGACGCGCGTCCTCGAGCTGCCCGATCCCGACGGTGACGAGACCGCGGTTCGTCGCCTTCTGGTGCGATATCTTGCACCTGCGTCGTCCGATCGCGCACGTTTCACGACAGAAGAGCGTTATAGGTTCCTTTCCTCGATCCTCGAATCGTTCACCGGCACGCTCGAGCTGCGCGAGGTTTTGCGTCGCATCGTCGCGGTGACGCGGGAGGAGTTCGGCGCGGATCGCGCCTGGCTGCTGCAGCCGGTGCACGAGCAGGCCGAGCACGCGACCGTTGCGTACAGCGTGACATCCGTGGGGAGTGAGTTGACGGACCGCGGTCCGGTGCCGCTCGCGGGATCGCAGCAACTCATCCGCCGCGCGATGGAATCGTCGCGTCCGATCGTCGTGATGAAGGGCGACGCCGATCTCGATCCCGAGCTCGCCGAGCGATTCAAAATCACGTCCGCGATGGTGCAGGTGCTGCGTCCGCGCGAAGAAGAGCCGTGGGCATTCGGCCTCCATCAATGCGACACTCGCGACTGGACCGAGGAAGAGATCGCGCTGTTTGCGGAGATCGGGCGGTACGCGACGCTCGCGCTCAACAACACACTGCTGCACGCCCGCGCCGTGCGCGAGATGGCCAAGGTCAACGCGATCCTCGATCAGATCCCGGAGTCGGCGGCGATCTACGACGGCCACGGAAAGCTCGAGCGGATGAACGCCGCCGCGCAGCGAGAGCCCACGGTGCTCTTCAATCCCGATCCCGATACACGGCTGCGCAACAACCAGCATCGCTACATTGATGGCAGTCCGCTGGCGACCGAAGAGTTGCCGTCGATGCGCGCGCTCCACGGCGAGACCGTGAAGTCGGATTACCTCGTGCGCGACGTGCGCACCGGTGACGATCGCGTCGTCAATCTCAAGGCCGCGCCGATTCGCGATGACGCGCAGAACATCATCGGATCGGTCGTGCTCTCGCGCGACGTGACGGACGAGCGTCAGAGCGCCGAGCGCGAATCATGGCGCCGCAGACGCGCCGAATGTCTCGCCAACCTCGGCCTCGAAATGGTCGCGATGGCGCCGAGCTTCGACAACCTCGACGACCCCGCCACGCGCATCGCGCAAGCCGTCGCCGGCAGCGTGCGCATCTATCTGTATCACTCACCCAGCGGCGCGCTCGATCTCGTCGGCTACTCGACCGTCGATCCGGAGCTCGTGAAGTTCCGCGAGTATTTCGCGCACCATCCCTATCGCACCGGTGAAGGTCTGCCGGGCACGGTGTTCCAGATCGGACGACCGCTGCTGTTCTACGAGGTCCGCGCCGATGCGCTGCTCGATTTCTCGCGCGATCAGGAAGAGCGCGACATCAAGGCCGCGCTGCATGAGCAGAGTCTCATCGCCTATCCGATCGAGTCGTACGGCGAACGCATCGGCGCGGTGATCATTTCGCAGTCCGATCCGCGGCGGAACTTCGACGCGGAAGATCTCGAGTTCGCACGCTCGGTCTCCGAGCGGATCGGCGCCGCGAGCCACATTCATCGACTGACGACGATCGCGCAGGACGGGCATCGCGCCGCGGAAGAGCTGGCCCGCAGCGAAGTCGATGCACGCGTGCGCTTCGAAGGCGTGCTCGAATCCGCGCCGATCGGTATCGCCGTGATCTCCGCGGACGAGCTGCGTTTCGAGCTGGCCAACGCGCGTTTCTTCGATTTCGCATCGCAGTTCGGACGCATCTCACTCGACACGAAACTGATCGGCTTGCGCGCTGCGGAAGTCTTGCCCGAGGTCGAGCAGATGCTGAAGCAGGTCGCGGAAGGGGGCGAGCCGCGGATCGACGAAGAGCTGTCGATCGGCGATCGCTACGTCACGCGCATCGTCTCCGCCGCGCGCGGACGTTTCTCCGGCATCACGCAGAGCCTCACCGTGCTCGTGCAGGACGTGACCGACCAGGTGCGCGCGCGCCGCGAGATCGAGAACCTCGCCACGATGATGGCCGAGCGCTCCGCCCGCCTCGACTCGATCCTCGGATCGATGACGGACGGTCTCTGGGTCTACGACTCGAGCGGCTACGTCGTCGATGTGAATCAGGCTGCGCTGAATATGTTTGGCCTCGCGTCGCGTGCCGAGGCGATCGAGCATGGGACGTTCGAGAAACTGAATTTGCGCGATGCGGAAGGACGGCCGGTGCCGCTCGCCGAAATGCCGTACGCACGCGCACTCGCCGGACAGACCGTGCCGGACTATCTCGCGGTCGGACGACATCTCATCAGCGGACGCGATCTCGATCTCTCGATCGCCGCGGCGCCGATCGAGAGCCGCGGGATTGTCGGTGCGGTACTCGTGATCCGCGACATCACCGCGCTGCAGGAGCTCGACCGCAAGAAAGACGAGTTCCTCTCCGTCGCGTCGCACGAACTGCGCACGCCGCTCACGACGATCAAGGGCTACACGCAGCTGCTCGCGCAGACGGTCAACGATCTCGAGCCCGAGGAGCGCGCGACGTACATCAATGCGGTGCTCGGCGAGATCGAGCGGATGATGGGACTCATCTCCGAGCTGCTCGACGTCTCGCGCATCGAGACCAACCGATTGCAGATCCATCCGCAGCCGATTCGCTGGCTGCAATTCATCGAAGGACGCATCTCCGCGTTCCGCGTGCAGCATCCGTCGCGCGCAATGCGCTTCGACATCAGTGCGCCCGAATCGTCCGTCGTCGCCGATCCCGATCGCATGCGCCAGGTCGTCGACAACCTCTTGTCGAACGCGCTGAAGTACTCGGCCGAGGGCAGCGACATCGAGCTGCGCGTGGCCAAGACAGATGGGCACGTCGAGACCTCGGTGACCGATCGCGGCATCGGCATTCCGAAGGACGAGATCCCGCAACTCTTCGAGCGCTTCCATCGCGCGCGCAACGTTTCGAGCCGCTATTACGGCGGATTGGGACTCGGTCTCTACATCGCCCGCGCGATCGTCGAAGCGCACGGTGGTGAGATCACGGTGGAGAGCGAAGAGGGCGTGGGCTCGACGTTCACGATGCGGTTGCCGTTGCCGGAGTAGCCGGCACGGCCGGCAGCGCTGGTCGCTCCGCCGGTGCACGTACGGCTGCCCTGTCGGTACGTTCTGCGCGTTCTGCGGCAGAGAACGAGCCCACCTGGCAGCCGTACGTGCAAGCGGCGGAGCAACCAGCGCTGCCGGCCGTGCCGGTTCTTCACACC
>DASYLL010000233.1:0-26800 GCA_036009605.1 Thermoanaerobaculia bacterium
CCTTCCAGCTGCCCGGTCAGATCGGAGGGTTTCCCTTCGATCATCAATCGTCCGCCCGCCAGCACGGCCATACGCGAACAGAGATCGCTGACGTCGTCGACGATGTGTGTGGAAAGGATGACCACCACGTTTTCGCCGATCTCACTGAGCAGATCGTGAAAGCGATTCCGCTCCTCGGGATCGAGGCCCGCCGTCGGTTCATCCACGATGATCAACGCTGGATTGCCGAGCAATGCCTGGGCGATGCCGAAGCGCTGTTTCATCCCGCCCGAGAATGTGCTGACCGCGCGTTTGCGCACGTCGTGCAGATTCGTCAGCTGCAATAGCGAGTGCACCTGCTCGATGCGCTGCGCTTTGTCGCTGACGCCTTTGAGCAGGGCCAGATGCTCGAGCAGATCGAACGCCGGAATCTTCGGATAGACGCCGAAGTCCTGCGGAAGATAGCCGAGCTGTCGGCGCAGACGCCGCGGATCGGCGACGACGTCGTGACCGTCGAAGACGATCGTTCCTTCGTCCGGCTCCTGCAGCGTGGCGATGGTCCGCATCAGCGACGACTTGCCGGCGCCATTCGGCCCGAGCAGGCCGAAGAGCCCTTTGCCGACCGTGAGACTCACGTCGTCGAGCGCGCGAACACCATTCGGATAGGTCTTGGAGAGATGATTGATCGTAAGCAAGCGCCGGGTGATACGACGGCTCGCTCAAACGGTTGCACGTCCCTCATGGAAAACTGGAGTTCGAACAGCCGGGTCCCAGACCGATTTGCCCGGTCGGAAGGATGTACGAGCTCCCGAGCGGACGGCAACACGGCGCTGCGGACGTCGGGATCGCGGCGTTCTCCGGAACGTTCTCCACGACCTTGTAGTGCAGCAGAAAATCAGTCGTGTCGTCGCCGGCCAGTCCTTCGTCGCCGACGTTCATGAGCGCGATCTGCGCTCCCGAGCGGAGACGAAACTCCTGCACGTTTTGAGTGCGGAACTGCTGGATGCGCAGCACGGGCGAGTCAGTCGCGGTCTGCGTCCTGAGCACCGAGACCGCCGCGCCGTTGGCGATGAGTCCGGCGCTCAGGTGTCCCGCGGTCAGATCGAAGTAGCAGGAGGTCACTTCCGATTTACCCGCCAGAACGACGTCCGTCGAAACTCCGTCTGCATCCGGCGTCAGGATCTTGAGATGCGGAACGCAGCATTCGAATGACGCATCGTGCTTCAGCTCGCCCTCGGCATCCACGATCTCGATCTTGCAGCCGTTGAGCTCCCACTGCAGCACGCAACCGTTTTCTGTAGTAGCAGAGACGCCGTTCACTTCCAGATCGCTGGCTGCGATCCGCAACGTCGGGATGTGCGGTGGAATCATCGTCTGGTTGATGATCTCGGGCTCACGGGCATTGACCAGAACGACGCGGCGGCGAACGCCGGGGATCGATTTTTCGATGTCCTCCATGAACGTGCAGATCCCAACGAAATAGACCGTGATCTCTCCCATGCTCTCTCCTCTTCTCTATCGCGGAATTTGACTCGTGAGCAGCGCCAGCGCCTGCCATGGCAAGCTCCGGCCGTGCTTGTTGGCGAGTGCGCGCAACTGTACGCGGCGCAGCGCTTCCGCCGGCGTGAATCCTGCGCGAAGCTCGCGATGAACGTCTTCGAACAGCGCCTGCGCATCGTTGTCCGCGAGCGGAACGAGCGTGCCGATGACCTCCGCCGCGCCCGCGACCAGAAACCCTCCGCCGAGGCTGAGGGCGAATGTTTGCGGGGATCGCGGACGCTGCAACGTTTCGCATGCCGCCAGCACCACCACGGGGCGGGAGCGAAGCGACATCGCCGCGAGGTTGCGCCAGGAGACGTACTCCAGACCCTTCCCCTTCAAACCGGGAAAGGCCAGCACGGATTCGCCTGCGCGTCCGCGCCGCTCCGTGTGTCCGGCTATGTGAATGACGGCGGCGTCGCGCGCGTTCGTCTGGAGCGCCTCGAGCGTTGCGTTGCTGCCGTCGAGGATGACCGCGTGGCGATACAAACCGGCGATCTCCTTCAACTCCGCGGACGCCTGTGGCAGCGCGACGTTCTCTCCCTGCTCTCCGCTCGGAAGAGCGATGGCGGTGACGGACTGAAGATCGCGCGTGCCGGTCTCGGGACGGAGCGAGCTGGCACTCGGTGCGATCGCCACCGCCATTCGTTCGATCAGGTGCTGCTTTTCGCGCGCATCCCATAACGCGGCGAACGAAACGCTTTCGAGCGCCGGATCGGGCACCACGATCAATTGCTGCGCCGCTGCGATGCTGTCCCGGCTCGGCCGGATCAGCCACTCGTACAAGCCTGCGTCGTCGGTCTGCGAAACGAGTTGCGCGAGCTGCGCCGAGGTGACGGGACTGCGCACCGCGCGCACGGAGTCCTCGGTGATGCAGAACGCCAGCAGTTCCTCGGGAAGGACTACAAGTTCGAGGACGGCGGCGCGACTGCCGGCCAACCGCGTCTGCAACGCCTCCGCGCTGATCGCCGGCGCGCGCGCGCCTTGCGCATAGCGGAACGCTGCGGCGACGTCGTCACGGTCGAGAGACAAACGCATCCCGAGGCGAAAGAGCTCGGTGCCCGCATCGAGCACGCCGCGACCGGACACGCTGCCCGCGAACTGGACGCGATGGCGCTCCATCTCCGCGATTCCGGCATCGATGTCGCGAAGCGCGGCATCGACGTTTCCATCCCGCAGCTCCGTCCGCGCGCGAAACAGACGCGCCTCGGGCAGGAACGCCGGTCGTTCGATGGCCTGATAGCCATCGATGGCGCGCGTCAACGCTGCGCGTTCCGAGGTTGCGGCGCCGATGGCGAGACTCGCGTCGGCAAGTGCTCTCGTGCGCAATGCTGGGTCCGCGATTCCACGTGCCGTCCGTTCCGCATCCGCAGCTTTGTGCAATGCGGTCGCGTTGTCGCCGAGCTGGACGCTGAGGACTGCTGCTCGCACGAGACCGTAGGCGAGGAGCACATCGAAGCCGGACGCGCGATTCATCGATTCCTCGATCTCGAGAATCGAGCGTGCGACGTCCGGCCGTCCGGCGCGAATCTCCATCGTCGCCGCTTCGGAAAGGCTGGCCGGGACGCGATCGCTTTGCCCTTCGTCGCTCAGCGCTTCGAACGAGCGGATGCGCGCGGCCCAGTCGTCGTCGGACCGTCCCATTGCACCGAGTGCGTTCGCGAGAAGCGCATCGAGAAAACCGCCGTTGCTTCGTTCTCCGAGTCGTCCGAAACCGTCGCGGCTCGCCTGCAGCAGAGACGTGGCAGATTGCCAATCGGCGTCCGCCATCGCGCAGAGGGCCAGTTGCCAGCGCACCTGTGCTGCGAGCGCGATGTACGACGGATGCGCTTCGAGCTCTTCGAGCAATCCCGTCAGCTCGCTGCTCGCGCCGGCGACGTCGTTCAGGTCGTAGCGGATGCACGCGGCGTAATAGCGCGCCACGAGCGCCATCGGATTCGCCGCGGATGCGAAGAGAAAAGCGGCGCGCCGAAGATCCGGCTCCGCGGCCGCGGGCTGACGTCGGCTGTACGCCAATCTTCCGCGCAGATAGATGACGTGCGCTTCCGCGAGGGTTGATGCATCCGCGCTCTTCTCGATCGCGGTCACGGCATCGCGGAGAAGCGATTCACCGGAGGCCGTTTGCAGAGCCTCTCCGATCGAGCGCGCAACGGTGAGAGAACGCTCGCCGTCCGCCGCATCGCCGCGTTGATGTGCTTCCGCCCACTTGCCGAGCGTCACGACTTCGGCCGTCGTTCGCGTTTGCTGGCGATAGGTGTCAACAACCTCACGAATTGTGGTCGTGTCGCCAGCAGCAGCGGCACGCTCCAGTCGCGGCAACTCTTTGCGGAAGCGCTCTTCGCTCGTGGAGACCGGCAAACGCGCAAGACGCTCACGCGCTTCGACGGCCCATTGCGAGGTTCCATCGACAGTGAGGTAGCGGTTCCATGCGTCTCGCGCCTGCGCCTTCAGCCCGAGTCGTTCCAGCACAAGCGCGCGATTGAAGAGCGCTTCCGGCAGACGCGGATCGAGGCGCAGAGCCTGATCCGCGGACGCCAGCGCTTCCGGATAGAGCGACGGCCGATCGAGACGCAATGCTGCCGCGTACTGCGCCGCGGCGAGATCGCTCCAGATGCGCGGATTCTTCCGATCGAGCTCGACCGCCGCTCGCAAGCGCGCCGCTGCATCGGCGGGCATCTCGATCATCACCAGACCGACGCCCGCGGCATGCTGCCAGGACGCGGTCTTCTCCTGATCCGCGCGATCGACGATCTCGCCGACTTCTCCGCCCAGCTTGAGACGGCCGGGGTCGGGAGCCGCTCCATTGTTCGCGCGCAACGGGCCGCGATACGCAGCCCATGGGATGTCTCCCGAAAGGCGCGCTTCCGCCACACGCGCGGAGCGTGGCGCCAGCTTTCCGAGCCGGTCGAATGGAGAACGGAACGACAGAGCCCACGGCACGAGACCGATCGCGAGCACGACCATCGCCGCCACGGCGAGAGGAAGTGGGAAACGAAAAGAGCGCGCCGGCGCGATCGCCTCACTGGCTGCGGCGACGCCGCTTCGGCAGGCCGCACAGGTTTCGAGGTGCGCAAAGATGCGCGGCAGTTCCTTGCGCTCGATTTTTCCTTCGGCGAATGCAGCCAGAACTTCCGGATCCGGACAGGGCGTGGTTGCGTTCATCGTGCCTCGCTCCTCTCTGCATCCTCGTCGCGCAACCCGAAATCGAAATCGTCTCCGAGCGCGCCGGCGAGAAGATCGGGGATCGAGCGGGCATCGATGCCCGCTTTCTCCAGCGCGCCGCGCAACTGCGCGAGCGTGTGTTCCAGTCGCCGATACAACGGCCGTTGCGGAAGGCGCATCATCCGCGATACGTCCGCGATGCTCTGCGACATTCCGTAGTGAAGACGCAGCATCGTGCGGTCTTCGAGAGAAAACGACGCCAGCGTGTCGCGCAGAATCCGCGCGGTCTGACGCGAGAGCCGTTGCTGCTCGAGCTCGATCGCGTGTTGATCCGCGCCTGCCGGGGCGGCGAGAGGAAGATCCACATCTTCGAGATCGATGAACTGCAGCCGCGGCGTGCGTTCGGGAAGCCGCTGCAGCATGCGCTCCGCATCCTGGCGCGTGACCTCGGCGAACGACGCGCGAAGGATCGGCAATGCTTCTTCGAAAGGACGCCGATCGCGACGCACGAGCAACTCCAGCATCACTGCCGCGGGTCCGAGGCGCGTGGCTTCGGCGGAGGCGTAGAAGCGTCCCATCGTTCGCGCGCGACCATCCGAGAGCATGCGATCGATGACAACGGCCAGGTACGCGCCAAGCGAGGAGATTCCGGAATGCTTGCGCAGAATCGCGCAGTCGTTCTCCAGCAAAGCGATCCTCACCGACGACGCGAAATCCTCGGCATCGGCGCCGCGCAGACGGCCGCGCCTGCAGACCAGAGCGATCGTTTTTTCGATCGTGTCGAGGCTGGACTCGAAGAGGGTTTGCGGATTCATGCGGGAAGGAGGAGCAGCGTCAGATGTTACGCTGGCCTCGATTCCGCTGTCGATGAAGAGAGCCGTCATCGTCGAACCCGGCAGATCAAAGAAAGGGACCGGCCGGCTTTGCAGCGCGACCGGTCCTCGCAGAAGCTATTTGTAGGCGTTCCAGACCGGGTTGAGCACGGCGCTGAGCGTGTACTCGCCGCCGCTGCCCGAGACGGTGGTCGAGCTCGGGACGCTGCTCGCCGTGTAGGTGCAGCTGCCGAGCGGATCATCGCTGCTCGTGTCGTCCTGATCGAAGAGCTGGACGTAGACCTGCGAGTTGAAGCGAATGCTGCGTCCCGCATTCCAGGTGTCGCCCTTCGCCATCGAGAACTCGCCCTGCGACGGGTAGCGGTAGCGCGTTCCGTTGTCGATCGTGAAGAAGAAGTACACCTCGTCGTGTCCCGACTCGGAGTTGTCGTTGCAGTAGATCGACTTGATGATCATGTAGTTCTGCGCAGGCGGCTGGTAGATGGGCGTCGCGCTCCACACCAACGTGTAGCTCGCCTCCCCCTCGGCACCATCTTCTTCTCCCGCGTCGAGCGAGACGCTGACGCCGATGAAGCCGGTCTGGTTGAAGTTGGTGTAGGAGGCTTCGACGTAGCCGCCGCCGAAGTCGTCGATCTCCACTTCCCAGCCATACGAAGTGCCGCCGAGGTCGATCGGGGCGACATTCCAGAAGCCGACGACGACGCCGGTTTCGCCGCCTTCGCCGACGCCGATCTCGATCTGCCCGCTGGCGTACAGCACGTCCTCTGAGTAGTTGGTGGGATCGGTCGGATCGACCGCGACACCGATGCTTCCCTGGACGCCGATGATCAGGACGAGCGATCCGTCAATGCCCGCCGAGACGGCCTTGAGCGGAAAGGAAATGTCGGCTGCCGGCGACGAGCGATGCTTGTCGACGAGGGCATTCATCTGCACGAATTCCGGCGCGGCCAGAAGCGAGTGGAAGAAGCCGCGCAGTTCCTCCGACGTCATGCCGGGCAGCGAGGCGAGCTTTTCGCGATTCGCGGGCGATTCCTGCCACTTGCCGATGGCGCTTTTCGTCTCGGCGAACAGCTGCTTCTCCAGAGCGGTCGGCTGGAACGGCGTGCCGGCGGCGCCGGTGGCCTGGTCCGTCGTCGCTGCCGAACGGTTGTGCTGAAACTGCGTGAGCTGCGGGGCGAGGTCCTGCGCAAGTTGCTGTGTCATGTCGTGATCCTTTCTTCGTCGCCCGTCACTTCGTGATCGAGACGTTGCTGATCGTGAGCGTGTACTGCGCGCCGTTCGGATTCGTGAGCGTGACGGTGGCCGGCATCGAATCGGGCGTGTAGTCGTAGCTGACGAGGTAGTCGGCCAGCTTCGGATCGAGTGACGAATCCTGGTCGTAGAGCGAGACCAGGCAGTCGTTGACGAACGACATCTGCAGGTTGACGCTCGACCATGTGTCGCCGTCTTCCATCGAAACCGCGGCCCGTCCCGCCGGAAAGAGGTGCGCCATGCCGGCGTCGGCCTGCCAGAGGATCATTACCTCGTCATGCCCGCTTTCCGACGTTCCCGCGCAGCTGATCTGAGTGAGTGTGAACGCAGTGTTTCCCATCGATCGAATCTCCTTTTCACTGAGTCTCTCGCGACTCTCAATTGGAGATGACCGGGGTGCCTGCGCGGTTTTCCACGCACGCGCGAAAAATTTCTACAGACGCGAGATGATGGCACCTGATGCGCCTCAAAGACCGCCCCTACGTCATCTGCCACATGCTCCCGTCACTCGACGGACGAATCGTGCTCCGCGACTGGAAGGTCCCCAACGCAACGCGCGAATACGAACGCACAGCCGCGACGTTCGACGCCGACGCGTGGATCATCGGCCGCATTTCGATGGAGCCTTACGCGGGCAAGGCGCGTGTGCCTTCGCGCAGGAATCGCGAGCGCATTGCGCGTGAGGATTTCATCGCCGAGCACGATGCTTCGTCGTATGCCATCGCGATCGATCCGTCCGGCAAGCTGACGTGGCGCGAGAACAACATCGACGGCGAGCACGTCATCACGATCCTCACGGAATCCGTATCGGACGACTACCTCGCGTTCCTGCAATCGAAAGGCGTGTCGTACCTCTTCGGCGGAAAGTCGCGTATCGATCTCGCGAAGGTGCTGCAGAAGTTGCGCGCGCATTTCGGGATCAGGAAGTTGTTGCTCGAAGGTGGCGGCAAGATCAACGGGTCGTTCCTCGCTGCGAATCTGATCGACGAGTTGAGCATTCTCGTCGCACCGGTCGCGGATGGGAGCATCGGGACGCCGGCGCTTTTCGATGTGGACGATCGTCGTTCGCCCGCGCGGAAGTTGAAGTTGTTGTCGATCGAGAAGCGCTCTGGCGACATCGTCTGGCTTCGCTACAAAGTGCGATAGGCGATTCTGCCCGGGACGATCAACACGATCTCCGTTCCTGCGCCGACGCGGCTCGACACGGACAGTCGCGCGCCGATTCGTTCCGCGCGCTCGCGCATGCCCGGCAGGCCGAGGTGGCCCGCGCGTCCGGAGCGCAAGACGTCGGCGTCGATGCCTTTGCCATCATCGCGAATCATGATGCGCAGATTCTGCGGGAGGTACTCCAACTCCACTTCGACCATCTCCGCCTGAGCGTGTTGGAACGCATTGACGAGGCTCTCGCGGCCGATGCGATAGACCTCGTCGCGGATGAGCGGGTGCAGCAGTTGCGGTCGGCCCGACACGACGACGCGAAAGTCGCCGGCGCTTCCGCGCGCGACTTCATTGCGGACGCGCGAAAACGCCTGCTCCAGCTCGGAGTTCTCCTGAGTATCCGACGGCCGCAGTCCGCGTAATGCACGGCGTCCGTCCTCCGTTACCTGCCGCACGGTCTGCAGAAGGCGTTGCAGCAGTGGCTTCGTCGGAGACTCATCCGGCAGTGAGTCGGTAGCGACGTGCAATTGGATCGACACGCTGAGGAATCCCTGAAACAGCGTGTCGTGAAGATCCTGTGCGATGCGCAGCCGCTCGTCGAGCCGCTGATCGAGCCGGTCCTGCATTCGTGCCGTGATCTGCCGCATGCGCATCAGATACGCGAGCCAGATCGAGCCTGCCATCGCCGCGATGCACAATGCGATGAACCACTTCGTCTGATAGAACGCGGGCGGAATGGAAAACGCGAGCGACGCACCGGCTTCGTTCCACAGACCGTCATTGTTGCTGGCGATGACACGAAAGCGATATTCGCCCGGGCTGAGCTTCGTATAGAACACTTCGCGCCGCGTTCCGGCGTCGCGCCATTG
The DNA here is from genome assembly GCA_036009605.1 of Thermoanaerobaculia bacterium. Classification (GTDB taxonomy): domain Bacteria; phylum Acidobacteriota; class Thermoanaerobaculia; order Gp7-AA8; family Gp7-AA8; genus QHVT01. The sequence goes on from DASYLL010000233.1 coordinate 8,792, forward strand.
TTCGTCCGCGCCTTCGAGTTTGTAGCGGAAACGAACGCGCTCCGGAATCGAGAGGCTCGCTGCGGTATACGCGATCTCGAGGTCTTGTGTGTCGATCGGAAACACGGCCTTTTCCGCGGGCGTGAAACGCTGATCGCCGCTGCGAAGCCAGCGAATCGAGACCGGCGGCGGTATGCGATTGCGCGTGATGTGCGCGGGATCGATTCGTGCCAAACCATTGTCCGTTGCGAACCAAAGTCGGCCGTCTGTCGCTTCAATCGCGGTCGAGCAGGTCCAATTCATCTGCACTGCGCCCGGCAAGCCATCGAGATAGTCGAAGCGTTGATAACGGACCGCGTGATTCGGATTCGCGAGCAGGAGTCGCACTTCACTCGGTGCGATCCAGACGACGCCGCGCATTTCGTTCAGCCACAAGGAGCCGTCTTTGGTGGCGATCAATCCGGAAACCGTGCCGAACGGTTCATTGCCAGCCGCGTTGATCGTCCGGAAGCGCCCGTTCTGAAAGAGCGCAAGACCGAGCTCGCCACCGAGCCAGTAATGCGGCCCCGCACCGCGAATGACGCGAATTCGTCCGACATTGAGACCGTCGCTCGCGAAATAACATCGGATCTGTTCGCGACCCCAGTGACAGACGCGATTTCCGGTATAGCCGAGCCAGAGAGCGCCGAACGGATCGCGATAGCTCGCGCTGGGCACGCGCGCGGGCAGCGCGGGCGGAGGCTTGCGATTCGTCCAGACGCCGTTTTTGAAATGAACGAGTCCGACGTCGCCGAGACCAACCCACAGACCATCGTCGTCCGCACGCATCACTTCCCAGATCCAGTCGGGTGTGCCGGGCGGCTGCGCGAAAAATGAGAAACGATTCTGCTCCTGCCGCCACAGTCCGCCGTGCGCGCCCCACCAGACTATTCCGGTCGGATCGCGATAAACGCTCGACGTCCATTGAACGGAATCGTGCGCGGTCACTTCTTCTCCGCGAAGCTGCAGGAGCGGTTTCGGCGCGGCACTGCCGACCCAGACGTCGCCATCACTTCCGGGCAGCAACGTCATGAAGCGGGGTAGGTGCGCAGGTAATTTCACCGGTACGAGATGACTGTGGCGAAATCGCGCGAGACCCATGACCGTGCTGATCCAGATGTTGCCTTCGCGGTCCTCGAGCAGGTTGTTCGCGAGGCCGATCGGTTCCTGCAATTGTTCGAGATCGGGATGTCCGGGCTTCAATCGCTCATTGCCGAGGCGCTCGGGAAATCGTACGCGATCCACGCCTTCTCTGAACTCCGCGATCCATAAGCTGCCCTGCCGATCGAACAGCAGATCCTGCGCATCTCCGCCGACTTCCGGATTGGAATTGCCCGTTCCCGGCAACGGACGCGCCCCTCGCCCCGCCTCGGAAATCCAGATGCGCCCGTTCCGATCCTGAGTGATCCGTCGTATCAGCCCGACCGGCACGGCCGGTGTCTGAAACCTGCGCGTACCGAGCGGAAGAAATGCGATCCCGTTGTCCGAGGCGACCCACAACGTTCCGGCGCGATCGACCAGCAGATCGCGAATGCGGCTCGGCGCGAGATTCCAATCGGCACCGATGACGATCCAGCGATTGCCCTGACGCAGCACGAGCCCGTCGTGCGTACCAGCCCAGATGCGCCCTTCGCGATCGCGCGCGAATCGATAGACCTGCGACCGCGGAATCTCGTCCGGCCGCGTATAGACCGTCATCTGCCCGTCTTTGAGAAAGCCGAGACCGGATGGGCGGAACGAGATCCACAGACCGTTGTCCGGCGTGGCCATGAGCGTGTAAGAGTTATGCGACGGGAGCTTCACACCGGGCGGTGGCACATACGGATCGAACTGCACGCCATCGAAACGGAAGAGGCCGCGCGTCGAGCCGATCCATAAATAGCCGTCGGTCGTCTGTGCGAGCGCACTGATCTGGCTCGGTGCGCCTTCGCGCGCGGTCCATGTCGTGAAGTGAATCTGTGCAAGCGTGCGTTCGCGGTCCAGTGCGCGTACGGCGTCGCACCACAACAGTGCAATGACGCCGACACAGAGGACGCGGATGAGCGGCACGCGGGCTCAGTACTCGACGAACAGATCGTCGGGATAGCAATAAAGCCAGCGCTCGCCCGGCTCGGCGGATGCGATGACGGGATGCTTGCTCGACTTCGCGTGTTTCGAAGCGTGACGATTCGGCGAGTTGTCGCAGCAGAGGGTCACGCCACACGTCTGACACGTGCGCAGATGGACCCAGCGCGAGCCGATCTTCACGCACTCATCGCACTGACGGATTTTCGGATGTTTGACGTCGGTGACGGCAGTGATGTGTGCGCAATTGGGTTCAGTCATAGTGCGTTTCTACTCCTGCAATACGCGATGCACGAAGGAAACCGCAATCGAGCCTTCGCCGACCGCGGATGCGACACGCTTGACGCTGCCTCCGCGGACATCGCCAATGGCGAACACTCCGGGCAGGCTCGTTTCGAGAAGGTGAGGCGCGCGCGAAAGCGGCCATTGTGCGGCGACGAGATCCTCGGGGCTGAGGTCGGGGCCGGTCTTGATGAATCCCTTTTCATCGAGCGCGACACAATTTTCCAGCCATTGTGTACAGGGCACGGCGCCGGTCATGACGAACATGTGCCGGATGTCGCGCGACTCGGAACCGTCCGGTCCGCGCCAGCTCACCCGCTCGAGCGTCGGATCGCCTTCGAGCCCGGTGACTTCCGTACGCGTGCGTACGGTGATGGAGGGAATCTGTTCAATGCGGCGGACCAGGTATCGCGACATGCTGCTGTCGAGCGAATTGCCGCGCACGCACAAATGAACCTTCCGCGCGGAATCCGCAAGAAATACCGCGGCCTGGCCGGCTGAGTTTCCGCCGCCGACTACGACCACTTCTTCGCCGATGCAGAACTGCGATTCGATGTGCGTCGCGCCGTAATAGATCCCCGTGCCTTCGTATTTGCCGAGGTTCTCCAGGGACAGTTTGCGGTACTGAGCGCCAGTCGCGATGATTACAGCGCGCGCCGGAACGCTCTGGCCGCCTTCGATCTCGATTGTGAACGGCTTGCGGGCGCACGACAAATGGGTCGCGCCCTGCGCGATGAGCAGCTCGGCCCCAAATTTCTGAGCCTGAATATATGCGCGTCCTGCGAGCTCCTGTCCCGAAATGCCGGTCGGAAATCCGAGGTAATTTTCGATTTTCGAGCTCGCCCCCGCCTGTCCCCCGGGAGCGTTTGATTCAATCATCAACACATCCAATCCCTCGGATGCCCCATAGACAGCCGCGGCAAGACCGGCCGGACCGGCGCCGATGATGATGACATCGCGCACGTGATCGTGGTCGACGGCTTCATTGAAGCCCAGACAATCGGCGATGTCGCGATTCGTGGGATTGCGCAACACATTGACGCCGCGGCAGATGACGACCGGAACGTCCCCGGCGTCGACATGAAAGCGATCGAGCACGGTCTGCACGTCGTCGTCGCGATCGAGATCGATATACGAATACGGATGGCCGTTGCGCGTCAGGAACTCGCGGATGCGATGCGTGCCGGGCGAGTGATCCGATCCAAGGAGGACGACGTCGCCGTGGCCGTGTGCGATGAGCTCGACGCGCCTGAGAATGAACGCGCGCAATAGAATCTCGCTCAGTTCACTGTCGGTCTGCACGATCGACAGCAGTTGATCGCGATGGAGCTCGATGACTTCGCCATCCTTGCCGGCACGCGCGCGAACGAACGCGGGGCGGCCCGTCAGCATGGCCACTTCGCCCGAGAACTGTCCGGCGCGATGCGTGACGATGACCTCATCGCCGTCCTCGTGCGGGAGCAGCGTCTCGATCGATCCTTCCACCACAACGAAGAAGCGATCGTTCTGCGACCCCGCGTCGAACAGCAGCTCGCCGGCTTTGATGCGACGCGGATGTCCGTGCGCCGCGAGGCGCGCGATCTGCGCGGGTGTGAGCGTGGGAAAGAGATGTTCCACGCGCGACGCGTACGTCGGCTGATCGGAGATCGGTGTGTGCATCGCGGCCATGAGCTTACCCTGCTCGCAGCATGATGGGCGCGCCGGTCGAGCGCGTCACGAGAACGAGTGCTCTGGCGATCCCCCGTTCGAGGTAGAGCGCAAAGCGTGCAGCGGGATTACACTCGACGCTTCCGATGGCCGAACCGATCCGCGTCCTGAGCGTCGACGATCATCCCCTCATGCGCGAGGGAATCGCGGCGATGATCCGCAATCAGTCGGATCTGCTGCTGGTCGCCGAGGTGGCGAATGGGCGCGAGGCGATCGAGGGATTTCGCAAGCATCGGCCCGACGTCACGCTGATGGATCTGCGGTTGCCGGACATGAGTGGCATCGACGCGATGATTGCCATTCGCGCGGAGTTTCCGGACGCGCGCATCATCATGCTCACGACGTTCGACGGCGATGTCGACATCCAGCGTTCGCTTGCCGCGGGTGCGCGCGGGTATCTGCTCAAGAGCATGCCGCCCGGCGAGCTCGTCGACGGCATTCGCCACGTTCATCGCGGTTTGAAGCGCATTCCGCCGGAGATCGCTGCGCATCTCGCGGAGCATCTCAGCGATGACGCGTTGACGCCGCGCGAGGTGGAAGTGCTGCACAGCGTCGCGCGCGGCAATCGAAATCGCGACGTCGCGGCGCAGCTGTTCATCACCGAGGAGACGGTGAAGGTGCACGTGAAGCACATCATGGAGAAGCTCGGCGCGCGCGACCGCACGGAGGCGGTGACGATCGCGATCCGCCGCGGAATCATTCTGCTCCAATAACTCCAAAAGGGGATTCGCGCGGCGCGTCATGCGCGTAATTTCTGCGCGTGCAGAGATTTTTTTCCTCCTTTCCTGATGGCCCGGCCGGCATGGGGCTTCTGCTCCTGCGCGTGGCCGTCGGAGTTTCGCTCGGGTTTCAGGGACTCGCGTATCTCCGCGTGGACGACGGACCGTGGGCGACGGTGATTCTGGGGTTGCTGATGATCCTCACGGGCGCCTTGCTCCTGATCGGATTTTTGACGCCGGTCGCGTGTATCCTGACGCAACTCATCAGTACTGCGGTCGCGCTTTCGTTTCTGCCTTCGACGATGTTCGATCTCCCGGATGGCCGTCCGACGACGCTCTTTCTGTTCGTCATGGCGGTCGCGATTCTTCTCCTCGGTCCCGGTGCATTTTCCATGGACGCCCGATGGTTCGGCCGGCGCGAGGTCGTGATCCCGCGCTGACTGTTCCCAATAGAAAGGAAGCGAATGAGAAGAACGACGATCGGTCTCGCCGCCGCGATCCTCCTGCTGACAGGATGCGTTACCAGCAAACAGGCGCGATCCGTCACGCCCGGCGGGTTTCTCGGCGAATCCGCGTCGCTCCTGCAAAAGGGAGATCGTGGTGAGGAAGCGCTGCTCGTGTATCAGCGCGACAACACGAAATGGGCTTCGTATGACAAGGTCATTCTCGATCCGGTCTCGATCTGGAGCGCGAAACCTTCGACGCTTCCTCCGGCGGATGAAGCCGATTACCAGAAACTCGTCGACAGTTTCCATCGCACGCTCAGCGACAAGCTGGCGAAGAGCTATGGAATGGTCGACGCACCCGCTCCGGGCGCATTGAGAATTCAGACGGCGATCGTCAATGGCTCACAGGCGAACAACACGTTGAAAGTGGCGAAGAATATCGCGCCTTATGCGAGTATCGCGGACTTCTTATGGACGTTCGCGACCGGAAAGCCCGCGTTCACGGGCGAAGTGTCGCTCGAGTACATGATCAGGGACGCGTCGACCGGTGAATTGCTGGCCGCGGGTGCGGATCGGCGGGTTGGTGGAAACCAGATCGGGAAATCGACATTTACGACGTGGGGGGATGTGCAGAACATTCTCACGTACTGGTCGGATCTGACGGTGTATCGATTGTGCCTGGATCGGGGAGGGGCGGGTTGTCTCAGGCCGGACGCCGGGATTCTCGAGCCGTAGAGGAGGAGCGTCAATTTCCCACAATCCAGTTACTCACCGGTGCGAACGTGCGGTTCTCGACATCCACCTCGACAATGAACGCTCCGACCGCGCCGACATGGCGGTTGCGCGCGTACGTGATCGGTGGCGTGAGGCCAGTCGCAAACTGATAGAACGTTTCCAGCGTGGCGATGAGTTTCTCGCGCGTGAGATCGCGGCCCGCGCGTTTGAGTCCTTCAATGAGCGTCTTCGTGGCTGCGTAGGTGGCGATTTGCGTGGGCATTTGCGTGCGCGGAAGTTTGTGGCGCTCGGCGAACGCGAGCATCTCGCGCTGTCCTTCGATGGTAATGTCGGTCGGTAACGTCGGTACGGCAATCAGGATCTTGCTGCTGTAGGACGGGAAGCTCGTCAGTGACGCGCCTGCGACGACGATCTCCGGTCGCCATTGCATCGAGTCGAGCTGACGGAGGGTGTCATTGAGATCGACGCCGATCAGGAACAGCAGATCGTTGTCGCCCTTCTCGAGATCGTCGAGCGACGTGCGCACCTTCCATTGCAGTGATTTCGCGCGTTCTTCGATCGCGGAGGCCGCGGCGCGTGCGGCAGCGGTGGCATCGTGTAAGACGTACACATTCCGTGTGCCGGCGCCGACGTGCTTCGTCAGCGCAAGCGCCTGGCTTTCGAGATCGGAGAAGAGGAAGAACGACGACGGTGCGCTCGACGCGTTGTCGGACGCGAGCGGTGTGACGAGCGGAATGCGCTCGCGATCGATGAACGCCTCGACACTCGTATCGTCCGCGAACGATGCGCAGACGATTGCGAAGGCGTCGGTCAGCGCTTCCGAGGCCTGCTTTGCGTCGACGGCGCGCAGCTTCAGCGTTCGTCCGTAAAGGCCACCTTGCGCATTCACGTCGGCGAAGTACTTCTCGATCACAGTCCGCGTGATCTCGCCCGTCGCGGCGCGCGGACCGCTGAGCGGAACGATCGTCGCGATCGTCAGCTCGGTGTCGGTGAGTCCCGGTTGCGGCTCATTGCCGAGGCGGTGGAGGTACGCGACGAGATCGGCGAGGTCGCGGTCGTCGATGCGATAGCGCGGCATAATCGGCGACAGCGGCATCTCGCCGGCGTCGTGACCTTCGCGAATCGCGCGCGTGAGCAAGGCATCGTCATAACGGGGACGGCGGCGCCCGCGCGTCACGAGATAGTTCGACAACGCGCTCCAGCGAACATCGGCAGGCTCGATCGTGCCTTCCGGGATCCCGCGCCCCTCGGGGCCATGACAACTTCCGCACGGCAGCACGCTCGCCGCGAGCTCCGTCGTCTCGCCCTTGCCGATGACGGCGGTGATCGCTCGGCCGGACGGGCTCTCGCCACTGCGGTAAATGTCGCGGCCGCGCTGTTCGCTCGCGGTCAAGGCGAGCACGAAGAGACAGAGGCCCGCGATCATTGGGCGGCGATGACTTCCTGCACGAGCTTCACAACGTCCTCGGACGGCGCGAGACCGAACGCTTTCTTCCACATGCCCTTCGGCTCGTTGCCAATGAGCACGACCGCGGTGTGTGTTTCCTTCGTATCGGTACGCAGCCCGAGTTTGTGCAGCGCGGCTTCGACGTTCTTCTTACTACCGGTGACGAAATGCCATCCCGGCGCGGCCGACGCGGCTTTCGCGAATTTGCGCAGTTGTTCGGGCGTGTCGGTCTCGGGATCGACGCTGATCGAGATCAGATGCACGTCGCGGCCGAGCCGCTCGCCGAGGGCGGCCTGGATTTTTCGGAACGTGCCGCTCATGACGGGGCAGCTGCCGTTGCAGGTCGCGAAGAATGAGTTGATGACGACGACTTTGCCGGCGAGAAGATCCGTGTAGAAACGGATCGTCTCGCCGTTCTGATCGACGAGCTCGATGTCGGTGAAGTAGTTGAGGCCCGCCTGATGAAGATTGCGCGCGGGAGCTGCAAAGGATGAAAGCGCGAAGAGAAGTGAGGCGACAATCAGCGCTCTCATCGTCCCGCTCCGCGCATCACGTCATCGACGAGCGCGTTCACTTTGTCCGAGCCCGGCAATCCATACAGCCGCGTCCAGACGTGCGTCGCGTCGCTGCCAATGATCGTCAACGGCTGATGCTCCCGCGGCCGCGCAGATGTCGCGCCGAATGCCTTCACGATCTCGTCGATTGCGCTCTGCTTCCCCGTCACGAGCGTCCATCCCGGCTGCGTGCGGAACTGCTTGCTCCATTGCGTGAGCTTCTTCGGCGTGTCGGTGGTCGGATCGATGCTGACGGAGATGAAGTGCACGCCGCGATCGCTCTGCTTCTGCAGATTCGCGAACATCGCGCCGGATGCGGGACAGATCGTGCTGCAGTTTGTGAAGATGAAATTGACCGCGACGGTGCGGCCCTTCACGAGATCGGAGTAGAAGCGCACGGTTTTGCCGTCGTGCGTCACCACTTCCACGTCGGGCACATTCGGCGTGAACGTTTTGTCTGCGAACAACGGTGCTGCACACACGATGAGTGCTGCAATCAAGAGGGATCGCATGATTATTCTCCTGTAGCTTCGAAGATCAGCGGACGCGCCGCATTGACTTTGAGGCGCAGCGATTCGGATTCGACGAACACGTAATAAACGCCCGGCTCAGGCACCGTCAGTTTCACGCGATACAACCCATCCTCGGCCGGCTCGACCGCAACGCGCTTCTGCCACATCCCCGGCGCGAGAAACGCGAGCGCACGCAGGTCGCGCACATTACGAAGCAGTTCTTTCGTCGCTGGATCGGTGAGCCGGAACTTCACTTCCAGCTCTTCACCGGCGTGGATGGCCTTCTTCTCGAGCAAAGGCTCGACCTTCACGCCACGTCCCGCGATCTTTGGCGCGTCGGGATCGGGCCGCACGGTGAGATCGAAGCAATGCACGACGCGCGGCGCATTGAGGAAAAACGCGACGTCATACTGACCCGCGGCAGGTACTTTCGTGCGGATCGAAAACACGCCCGGTTCTGATTCGCGCAGGCTGCGATCGATCACAAGCGCCGCTTTCGGTGAGCGACGCACCGCGCTGAAGTTGCCCATCGGCGCAGCCATGCCTTCCATGTAGTAATAGACCAGCCGATCCGCGGGATTCGCGATGAGCACGGCTTTCGGCTCCGGCGCCGGCACGATCGCGGACGCGAAACTCTCCGCACCCGCGGCCGCCGGCGGAATCTGCCCTGCCGGGAAGGTAGCGAGGTTCGCTTCGACGTCCTTGCCGAGGGCGGCGAGGCGGATCATCTTCACCTGATCGGAGCCGGAGGCTCGGACGTATGCGAAATCATCCGTGAACGCGACCTGATCGGGATTCCTGCCGACGTCGGTCGCGGTCGTGATGATCGTTGCGGTTGCTGCGTCGATGATGTTGACGACGTTCTCTTTCGAGTTCGTGACGAAGCCCCAACGCCCGCCGGGTGCGAATTGAATCGAGCTCAGTCCCGGCTTCGCGTCGATGCGCTTGCTGATCTCCTGGGCGTTTGCGTCGATGACGGCGATGGCGCCGTTGGCGTCGATGACATACATGGTCGCGCTCAATGAAGATGCGGCGATGCCGGCCGGAGAAGCGCCAGTCGCAACGTCTGCGAGCTTCGCCGGTTTCACTGCATTGAGAATGGACACGTTGCCATCGCCACCGTTCGTCACGAACGCGCGCTCGCCATCCGGCGTAAATGCGATCTGATGCGGCGCACGTCCGACCGGAACCGTTGCGACGACTGTGAGCGCTTTCGTATCGATCACGGTCAGCGAAGTCTCGGCTGCGACCCACAGGCGATCATCGCCGTGCAGCGCGAGCCGGCCGGGCTTGAACGCCGTGTCGATGTTCCTGACGACCTCCCACGATTCCGTGTCGACCACCGCAACGCGATTGACGAGGGGCATCGAGACGAACAAACGTTTCTGATCGCGCGACAGAACCCAGTCGATCCCGGGACTCTGCAACGTGATCGCGGTCAGGAGCTTGCTGCCGCCGAATCCGACCAGCGGATCGATGACTGCGAGCGACGGCTCGGCATTGAGTGTGACGATGTAATAGCTGTTGAGATCGACGTTCGGACGGGCACGGAGCGAGCCGCCGAGGAAGGATTGGATCTTGTCCTTGCAGGCGGTACCGGGGGCTTTCGGATCGCGCGAATCAATCCACGCCGCGGGGCGAATTCCGGTGACACGGCTACCGTCCTCGGCACGAATCGAAAAACGGAGCTGAACGTCTTCGCCGGCCATGGGGCGCGCGGTCAGAAACTCGACCGCGACGCCCGCGGTCTCGACCTTCTGCGAGGGAAGGTTGTCGGCGCCCAGACTGAGCGCCGACAACAGAGCAAGGAGAACGGGGCTAATTCTCGACACGCAGAATCCCCCACAGACCGCCGTCCAGCGTGAATGACTGCTGCGTGCGGAAGAGATAGTCACCCGGAATCTTGAACAGGCTTCCGGCGCCGTGCTCGAGCTGCACGTCGAAGTGACTCGACGGGCCGATCCCCATGTATGTGCCGGTGAACTCCGATTCTTCGTTGTCGCCGATTGCGTGCGACGCCTTCACATACGGCAGCTCGCGCCACACGTGCCCGTGCAATGCGAACACGCTATTGCGCGGGTGCCCGCCGGCATTGAGGATGCGGAACCGCGTCGGCACTCCTGTTTTCGCATAGAAGACCGGCGTTTCCGGATCTCCGCCGATCTGCACGTTCGAGAACGCGTTCGTGAAGATCTTGTTGCGCGTCTGGTCGAGCGGCAGATCGGGATCGAAATTCAGGCGCTTCCACATCGGCTCGGTGCGGTAGTTGAACGCCTTCTGGCCCGAATCCTCCGGATCCTCGGTCTCCGCAAGGAGCTCCACTGCCGAGCCGTCATTTCCATAACGCATGTTGATGTCGGTCTGGAACTGGAGGACGTATTCCTGAATCTGCTTGTGACCGACCGTGATGACGGCCGAGCTGCGCATCTTCGGATCCTCCCACCAGGTCGACTCGATCGGTTCGATGATCAGTGAGCCGATCGCGCCCTTGTGCGCGTGCTTGATCGGATCGGACGGCATCAGGTTGACCGAGCCGAACTCGATCGGCACCGGTACGAGCGCGCCGGTCAGGTCGGGCTCGAGACCGCCCGCATACCACTGATACGTGACCTGCGCGCCCGGCGCCGCCGTCTGGACCGGATTGAAGCCGACGTTCATCCCGTCGCTGTCATTGACGTCGTAATAGACGAGCTGCGGATGCAGGCCGACGTGCGGCGACGGCTCGATCTGGTTGTTATTGAAGTCGCGAACGATCATCGGCAGCGTGTTGAAGCCGGCGAGGTCGATCGGATCTTCGGGCAGGCGATTGATCAGTGTCATCTGGATGCAATCGCCGGCGGCGGCGCGCAAGACGAGCGGCTCGATCGGAGCGGTCGGTTTCAGTTTGTTCGTGGTCTCGTCGAAGTCCTCATTGCGCACGTAGATGATGGCCGTCGGGTCGTGCAGCTTGCCGCCCTGATTCGTGCGCGAGTTGTAGACCAGCGTTCCGCCTGGCAGGTGAAGATCGGCGCGAATCGCACTCACCTTGAAGTGCTTTTGCGGCGCGCCTTTCGGACAGATGCCTGTGAAATCGTTCGGAGCCTTCAACGTCGCCTTGCCGTCCGGGTTGTTTGGCAGCGCTTTGAGATCGGAACGGACGCCTTTGTACGCCCGCATGATTCCCCACAGACCGTTCCAGAGATCATCCGTGGCGCGTCCAGCGGTGTAGAGGAAATCGCCAAACCTCCCTTCAGACGTCTTCGGCAGCGCGGGGATGATGAACTCGTAATGCTCGGAAATACCTGCCATCTGTGAGTTGCGATAGCCCGAGTCGTTATACGAAGGCTCGAACAGCCACTTCACGCCATTGACCGAGAAATTGTGGCCTTCCTCGTGCGCACCGACGAGGATGCGGATCTGCACGCGGTCCCCTTCATACCCTTCGAGCAATGGCGTGAACGGATCGCCGGGCTGCACGCGTTTGCTGAGCTTCGGATAGAACGTCGGCTGTACGTTGAACAGTGGATCGGCACGTGTGACGTCGGAGCGGAACGCGTACGACAGATCACCGGCCAGTCCGTCGGCCTGATCGTTGTCGTTCGGATCGCGCACGCGCAGCGCGAGCGGCTCATTGCGATAGTTGATGACCATCGTTCCCACGTCATCCGCGGAAACAGCCTCGGGACACGGCGGCCGGAATCCACCGGCACACTCGACGGGCGGCGCGAGCAGGAACGGCAGGCCCGCTTCCCTGCGTCCCGGAGGATTCACGACGAATCTCGGGGCGGGGAACGTCGTTGCTTCGGGGAGATACGCGTGCTGGAAGTCCGCGAACTCGAGCATGAACTCGCGATAGCTCTTTTTCTCGTCCGGCGGATGAATGTCGGCGCGCCAGCTGGTGGGGCCTCCATCGAACCGGCCGCCATACGGCAGACCCGTGTCGGGATCCTTCCAGACCGAGCCCCTGGGCTCGATCACGAGACCTGCATAGAGACCGACCTGTTGATGCGTCGACGGGCCGAAATGATCGTGCGTAAATACAGTGCGCAGCGTGCGGTCGTCGCCGTCGTTGTTGAGGACCTCATCCGCATACCAGCGCGAAACGGTGGTCTGCGCGCCCTTCGTGCCGAAGAACGGGTGAGGCTTCGGCTCGAGCTCCTGCCGGATTCCATTGGGGAGGAGCAGGCCGCCGAACCGATTGATCGCATCGATGCGCTCGAGGACGTCGTCCGGCGCAAAGCTGCCATCCTCGTAGTTGTAGCCGTTGGCGGCGCCGTCCGACGCCGTGACGTCGAATTTCACGAGATGAATGTGCTGACCGGTGATGTCGGTCGGTGTGCGCACCTGGAAATCGTCCTGTTCATAATGGCCGGGGACGAGATTCACAAGCTGATACGTGATGCAATCGCCGCTGTTCGCACGGAAGAAGAGCGGTTCCGGCGCGCGCGTGCCATTGAGTGTCGGCGCCACGTCCGCCCACAGTGCAGTCATGCGCTGCTGGAAGAAGTGCCACGACGCTTTATTGAACTTCACGTCGAGCTCGATATTCGCGCCCTGATAAAGGCGCGGGTTGCCGGTCGGATGACCTTTGTCGGTGACGCACGGATCGGCATACGGCGCGCCCGGCTGCCGCGGCAGGCCGTTCGTGACAAACTTGGCCGGGTCTCCACCCGGAGTGAATGTGTCGTGCGTCCGCTTTTCGTGGAACTTCATCGCCTCGATCTCGACGAACGTTCCCGTTTCCGGAAGTGCGCGTGCATCGGCGGTGACGAGCTCTTTGGAAAAGTCAGTTCGGGTGTGAAGTTCCGTGAAGGTGCCGCCGACGATCACGTGACGCGGCAATCCTCCGTCGTCGATCGTGTCGAGCGGCGGGTGCGGCGGTCTGTGGCCCGCGATGCCCGGGATGAAGAACGGATATCCGGGATTTCCGTCGCCGCGGACGGCGACCTGTCCGTCGAAGATCTGCACGGACGCTTCCGGCAGCGGCGCCATTGCGATCGTCGGCAATGGAACGACTCCGGGGATCGGCGTACCGGCCATGATCTCGCCATCCGGATACGCGCGCGATCGCGGCTGCGGCCGTCCCTCGGCATCGAGCGGCGTCCCGAGCTCCAGCACGTCGTGCACGCGCCACATCGCCCACATGCCTTGTGCGAAGTGCGGATAGAAATGGCAGTGGAAGATCGAGTCGCCGACCGCGAGATTGCGGTTGCCGCTGCCGTTGTAGACCATCTCCAGCGTGAACGCGCTACCCGGTCCGATGGCCTGACTGTCGAGATACGACGAGTCGTCTTCATCCGGCGTGTGCAGCCACTGGTGCGTGTGCTGGTGATGGATGTGATGCTCTTTCGAGCCCGCGTGCAGGATGCGGAACTTCAGGTGATCGCGCAGATAGCTGTGATAGACGTTCGACGGATCGTCGGGGTAGAACGCTTTCGTCGCTTTCTTCTTGATCGTGAAGCAGTCGAGCTCCGCATCCTGGATGTCGTCTTTCGTACAGGGCGCATTGGCCGGGACGTCGACGATCATCGCGGGATCGGCCACTGCCCAGGCGGACAGGAAGAAGTCCTCGTACTTGCACTCCGTGCAATCGGCCATCGGTCCGACGCCGAATCGATTGGCAAGAATTTCCGCGCCGATGCCGCCGGTGCCGTAATTGATCGCAAAGGCATCGCGGACGCTGTGCAGCGTGGGCTCGAGAATTTTGTCGTGGAAGTGCGGGAAGGCCTGCACGGCGCCGATCTCGTCGTGATAGATCGTCACGAACTCGCGGAACGGCTGTTCGCGATCCGGCTCGACCGCGACTTTCTTGTAGGTCTCCTCCCGATGCCGCCCGGCCTCAGGACCGGTGATGAGCGCCGTCAGATCGCTGTAAATGATCTCGTTGTTGTGCAGCATCTCCAGGATCGGTTGCCCGGCCAGCGGATGCGGCGCGAGGAATTTTGCCTTGTAACTGATGATCGGATGTCCCGAGGTGGTGGTCGTCTTGGTGACGCGCTTCATGTCGAGCTGCGTGATCTGGCTGCGATACCACTCGGAACCGCGCGGCTCGACGATCACCGCTCCGAACAGGCCCGAGTTGAGCGAGCCACCATCGCCTTCGCCGCCCGTCATTGCGCCGGCGCTGTACATCAGATAGCCGCCCTCGCGCTCCGCATAGAGCGTGTACGACGTGGAATCGTCAGGATCTACGAGGCTGCTCGGGTTCTGGCCGACATTGGAGCCGTCGTCGGTAATGTTTTCGACGAGCTGCATTCCGACGACGTGTACCGACGCCGTACGTGTGGCCGGTTGCTGGTCGTCGCGCGGCGTCGTCGCGAGCAGGTTCTCGAATTCAATCCGCAGGCAATCGCCGACGTTCATCCGCAGGACCAGGGGCCGCGGACGCTTGTCATCGCGTAGGCGCGCGTTGCCCGACTTGAGTCTTTGCAGCGGATCGATCGGGACGACGTCGCGGCGCAGCGCGTAGATCATGCCCTGTGGCTGCACTGCGCCGAGGCGATTCCAGAAGAACACCTGGTCGAAGGCGACGACGTCGGCCCGGATCAGTCGCGCGCAGCCCGAGGGAGGCTCGATGATCTGCGCGAACAACGGTCCGGACGGCAACACCACCGCCACAATGGAAGATGCGATGAGGAGTCGCGATGCAGTGCGGAGATGGTTGTTCATGGAAACACCATGCATTGCGCGTGTGTGTTCGCGCATCGGAGCTTCCGCTAAAAAAACAGGCACAAATGTGCCGGTTTTCAGTTCTGTTCCATGATTTCGGGCGGGATTTCGGGCGGGATTTCGGACGCTGCGCCTTCTCTGTACGCATAGCGCATCAATTCCATGCGGTTGGTGAGGGCCAGCTTGTCGAAGATGGAGGTGAGGTGATGGCGCACGGTGGTCTCCGTAATGGAGAGCCGCGCGGCAATTTTCTTGTTCTGTAGGCCGAGACTCACCAGCTCCACGACTTGTGCCTCGCGGCGTGTCAATTTTTCCGCGACGATGACGTCATTGCGTGTGGACGGAGGTCGGAAAGCACTGGCCACCGTGGAGCGCTCCATCCACGAATCCCCAGCCAGCACTGTGCGGATCGCACGCATCAGCACCTCGGTCGGCCGGGTCTTGAGGACAACCGCGGCGGCGCCGGTTCGCAACGCGGTCACAGTGGCGGTCGGATCCTCGCTGCGCGTAATGATCAAAACAGGACATCCGTTCGCGGCGACGAGCAGGCGTTCGAGTTTCTCCATACGCGTCAAACGGTTAGCGTCGAGATCGAGGTCCATGACCACGAGATCGATGCCGCGTTCGACGGCACGGCGTAGTGCATCCGGTTGATTGAGACACTCGTCGGAAACCGCAAGTCCGTTGGCGGTCAGCAGAGCACCGAAGGCGCTGCGCATGAGCGGCTGGTCGCCACTCACCAGGATGCGTGCGGGCGCACCCCATTCCTGGAAACTGCCGACGAGATCGGCTGGCATGCCCGGACGTAATTCACGATAGGCGCCAGAAATCTGAGACGACGGTAAACTCTGTGGGCGTAGTCACCAGAGCGTTGCAGTGTAGTTGCAAGGCTATGCGATGGCTGCACAATGTTGTAGCTTCAGCAGATGTCGCAGCAGACAGCCTTACTGATTCACAGCGGCGGATTCACTTCCCGTCAGTGGCGCAAGCTTGCCGAAGCGCTCGCACCGCGGTTTCGCGTGCTCGCCCCCGATCTCCTCGGCTACGGCGAAACTCCATGGCCGGACGGTGAGCCGTTTCATTTCCGGCAGGACCTGGAGTTTCTCGAAGCGCTGCTCGATGGCCAGCCGGCGCATCTCGTCGGACATTCGTATGGCGGATTTCTCGCGTTGCAGCTCGCGCTGAAGCGTCCGGAGCTCGTGCTTTCGATTGCCGCGTACGAGCCGGTGGCGTTCGGGATTCTCGACGACGTGGAAGACGCGGATGCGCGAAGCGCGCTGGATCTCGTGCGACGCGACTGGCAACCGGATGCGAGCGGTGCGGATGAAGCGTGGCTGCGCGAGTTCGTCGACTGGTGGAACGGCGCGGGTGCCTGGTCGCGGCTCAATGACGAAACGCGGGCGGCCTTTCGTCGTCTCGGCTGGAAGGTGTTTCAGGAAGTGCTCAGCCTCGCGGCGGATCGAACGGATCGCGCGACGTACGCCACGATCAGTGTCCCGACACTCGTTCTCGGCGGCGGCGAGTCGCCAATGACGGAGCGTCGTGTGGTCGAGAAGCTCGGTGCCGCATTGCCGCACGCGAAGGCGCAATTTTTTTCGGGCGTCGGACACATGGGACCGATCTCGCACGCGTCGCTCGTCAACGCGGCGATCGCGGCGCATTTGCCGGATTGAGTTACTTTCACTGAATGACGAAGCAGGTCCGCAGCTCCCGCCGCCGTCGCATCCTGATCGCGCTCGCATTTTTCTTCGTGATCGTGGTCATCGCACTGCTGTATTCGACGGATTGGCTGGCGTCGCTGGGCGGGCATCCCGAGGGGGCGCGGCTCGAGCGCGTGCATCGTTCGGCGCAGTACAAGAACGGGAAGTTCAGCAACTCGACGCCGTCGAAGCTCCTCACGGGGTCGACGCGCGAAATGGTGCGTCGACAGTTTTTCGGGAAAGAGCAACGCGAGCCGCTGAGCGCCGTGCCGGTCGTGAACGCGACTGCGACTGAATACGCGACGCCGCCTGCGTCGGGCTTGCGCGCGACGTGGATCGGCTGGTCGTCGGTGCTCGTGGAGATCGACGGAAAGCGTGTGCTGACCGATCCCGTGTGGAGCGAGCGTTGTTCGCCGTCGACGCTCGTCGGGCCGAAGCGTTTTCACGCGCCGCCGATCGCGCTCGATGCGCTGCCGCCGATCGACGTCGTCGTGATCTCGCACGATCACTACGATCATCTCGACATGCCGGTCGTGCGCGCGCTCTCCGCGAAAGGTACGCACTTCGCCGTGCCCCTCGGCATCGGCGTGCATCTCGAGCGCTGGGGCGTACTGCCGCAACAGATCGTCGAGCTGGACTGGAACGAAAGCGCCGACGTGCAGGGGCTGCGCGTCATCGCCACGCCGTCGCGCCATTACAGCGGACGCAATCCGCTCTACAACAATCAGACCTTGTGGGCGTCGTGGGTCGTGAAGGGCCCGGCGCACACGATCTACTTCAGCGGCGACACCGGCTATTTCGATGGTTTCAAAAAGATCGGTGCCGAGCACGGCCCGTTCGATCTGACGCTGCTCAAGATCGGCGCGTACGATCCGTCCTGGGAAGACATTCACATGAACCCCGAGCAGGCGGTGCAGGCGCATCAGGACCTGCGCGGCCGCGTGATGCTCCCCGTGCACTGGGCCACCTTCAACCTCGGAATCCACGCCTGGCGCGAGCCGCCCGACCGCGCCGTCGCTGCGGCACGGAAGGCCGGAATCACGCTGGTGATGCCGAAGCCGGGGGAGGCGGTGGAGCCGAGTGAGCCGCAGGCGATCGAGGAGTGGTGGCAGTAGTTTGGAGTGCGGCAGCCGCAGCTGCCGCTTTTGTATGTTTGCTATTCGCGCTGTGGCATACA
>DASYLL010000234.1:0-29470 GCA_036009605.1 Thermoanaerobaculia bacterium
GACGACGGTGTGAAGACGAACCGCACCCGCCAGCTGATCGTCGGCCTCGGCGAAGCCGGTCTGGCCAAGACGTCCGAGCGATTCGTGGATCGACTCAAGTCGGTGCTATCCACCGGTGGACGCCAGATCAAGGTCGATTCCTGGCACGACCCACGACTGATCATCGTGCACGACGTCGAGCTTCCGATCCCGCTCTACTACCTCGAGGCAGTAACGAGCGAGGTCGAGGACGCCTACCTTCATCTCGCAGCCGACGAGCGTCGCGCCTATCACCTGCACACCGACTTTCAATGGGAGAAATCGCTGCCCAATCTGAACCCGCGGCGCTCGGAGATCACCGTTGGCTGGTCGCTGCAGATGCTTGCCGATGGACTGCTGACTCGTGTGATCTCCCGACAGCCGAATCCCGGCGTATGGGTCTGGCAAAGAGAAGGGGCGGATAAGCCGGAGGTCCTGGGAACGAGCCTTGCCACCTCGCTCTATCGTCTCGGCGAGATCCACCGGCTCGAGAACCTGCAACAGAGACTCGAGCAGGACCTGCGCGACGCACATCAGGGCATGGATGCGGAGGCAGAGACCGCGCGCCGAGGCAAGCTGCTGGCACTCGTCGATGGGCTCCTGGAAGAGATGGACCGTCGTCAACTGCGCGGGGACACGACGCAGGAGGACACGCTCGACCGGCCAATTCTCCGCGCTCTACGTGCAGAAATGGCCAGGCTAACCGACTGGCTTCCGAAGCCCACCACCACTGAAGACAAGATCTACGAGCGGTTCAACCTCGACACGCCATGATCGAGCCGGAGACGGCGCTTTCGCGCCATCGCGCGACGATCCTGGTCGGATACGGCGGTTTCGGCCTGGAGGTGCTGCGTCGCCTCCTTGCCAGCACCGCGCCGCGCGGAGTTCTAACGTGGGAGGAGCCTCGCGGCGGAGCAGGACCGAGTGAGCGTCATCTGCAGGATCTCGCTCTTCTCTGGTTTCCCGACCCGCTCGTCGGGGCGGAGGAACAGGCGCGCAACGAAAATGCCGGAGAGGGAAGCTCCCTCGACATGATGCGCGACCTCTACCGCCAGATCCAGCAGATCGGCGGCGAAGCGCCGTCGGAAGTGAGCTTTGCCGACGCACTCGCTGAGGCGGCCGACACTCTGCTCTCTGCCTCAGGACGTTCGAGTCGCACGGGATCTCTTCCACTGGGCCTCGACGTGATCGTGCTCGCCCGCCCCACCAGCGGCGAAGTTCTCGGGACCCTCGACCGCGTGCTGATCCGGGCGATGGATCGTCTTGCGAACAACGCCAGTCTTCAACGCGCGGTCCAGGGCGCCGGCGCACTGAATTTTCTCGCGATCTTCGACTTTGAAAACTACTGGGACCGCTCCGAGCACGGCCGAACGGTACGTCGGGCACTCTACGATTCCGTGGAGGAATGGGAGAGACGCCGGATCAATGCAAAGCCGGCGTTCGGTCGGTTCTATCTCGTCGATGGCCGCACGGAAGACGGTGTCCGCGAATCGTTCCATCGGATCGACGAGATCAGCCTGCTGCTCGAGTTTCTCCTGTTCGAGGGACAGCGCGGCGGTGAACTGCCGCGCCTCTACCATCCGGTGGGTCCGCACGAGTCACCGGTAGCTACGTTCGGCATCCGCCTGATCGAGCGCAGCGCGGGCCTGCTCGCCCATCTTGCTGCTGCGCGATTCGGCATCGACTGGCTCGAGTACCTCGCCGGGATCGGTCTCCACCGCGGAAACGCCGAGGCCGTGCATGTACGCAAGCGTCTGGAACCGTTCGGCCCGAAAGAGCTCGATCGGTTACTCGACGCCGGAGCGCTGCGGCGCGACGTCGAAATCGCCTTGTCGACACTCGAGCGCGAACTGACACAGCGCCTTCCCATCGGAATGCCCGAATGGCCCGAGCGCGTCCGAACGCGCTACGACGAAACAGTCAGGGCTCTGGAAGTCCAGATCTCGGAAAAAACGAACGAGTCGATTGGAAAAGTCACCGAGACTCATCTCGCCCCTCTGCCGAAAAAGCTGCGAGCGGGCATTCATGCCGATTTGCACGACGAGACCGATCCGGTCCCGGTGGGCGGCGTGATCGCCGAGTTGGAGAACCTTGTCCACTCTCTCGAACAGATTCCGGAAGTGATCCCGCCGCGACCGGAAGACAAAGAAGATCTGCTGAACGGAATCGCCAAACTGCACGGCGATTACGATCAATTCGACGCCCAGCGCGTCGACGTGGAGGGACTTCGGACTTGGTGGCCGCTCCTCGGCCTGGCTTTGGCCACAGGACTGACGCCGCTCGTGCACCAGTTGCTGGGCGAGATTCCGAAGCCAGATCCGCTGCGTTTTCTGCTCACGCGCGGATACGCCGCACTGCAATGGCTCAATAACCCTCTCGCGATCGGAGCGCTCCTTTTCGCCGGCACGTGGGCGATCGGATCACTGTTGTTCCAGGGCAGTATCGCTGCGCGCGTTGACCGCACGCGGCGCTACTACAAGCATCCGGATCAGGGGCGTTTCGTCGACCGTCTGCGCCGCGGTCTCCGCGCCGGCGGTGCTCTCCGTGAACCCGTCGACTACCTGCTCGACCGTCTGCTGTACGACATGGCCCTCAGCATCCGAGGCGATGTCACACGAGAGATCGGACGGGTTCTGGGCCGCCTCAAAGACCGAAGACGCGAGATCCTCTGGTTGCGCGATCAATTGCGCGGCTTCCTGGGCCTGCACGGATTCAAGGGCGAGAATCTCAGCCCCGCGCCCGGAAAGCTTCATCGCAACGACACCGGCATCCGGTACGCCCTGGAGCGCGCCGAAGATTTCGAGTTGATGCTCCGCAGCAATCCCGCCATCCCGGTGCGCTTCCGTTCAACACAAACGAGCCAGGCGCCGTTCGCCGGCTGGGATGAGCGTTACAGCCGCGCCTTCCTCGTTCCGCTCGAATTCCTCGATCGATTGAGCCAGAGCTATGAAGACCCGTTTCAGCGGGAGCTTGCGCAGCCCGGAACCGGACCGGAACAGGAGCGGATGGCTCGCGAAATCCTGAAGATTCTGGAGCAGCACGGCAGGTTCGGCCTCGCCTTCCGCTTCGATCAGCAGGAAGGCCTTCCGCCCGATCAGCGCTTCTGCCTGCTTCCTGCCTTGTGGCAACGCTTGAAAGGCGTTCCCGCCGCGCTCTCCGATCTGCGGATGACCGATCGATCCGTGCTGACCAGCGAAGACGCCGGCCGCGGCTATCTGCTCCGCCTTCAGGCGGGTATCGCTCCAAAGTGCCTCGTGGAAACTCTATGAGCACGTTCGATCGATCGGTGTTGCCTGTCGCGCTCATTGTGGTCGCGGCGATCGGCGGCTTCCTTGCGGATCGAGCGGCACGGCTCCGGCGGCCGGATCATGATCGCGGCGACTTCTGGGCCCGCGCTGTACATCGCATCTGTCTCTTTCTCGCACTGCCGATTCTGGTCTCGGGCGCAGCAGCCATTTTCCCGGCGTACTGGCAAACCGGCCGGCACCTGCACTTCGATCTCACCGGCGTGTTCGGCTGGACGCCGGCGTCCTGCTACCGAATTGCGCTGCTGTTCCCTTTCGCGGTGTGGACGCTCCTGCTGCTGCTCGGGATCGCCGAGAAACCCGGCGGGCGCGACGCCGGTCGATGGCTCGCGGGAGCGATCGGGTTCGAAAACTCGCGATTGTGGATCCTGGTCTGCGCTGTGCCGCTCGCGATGATTCTCGTGGCTGCATTCTCCGACCTCGGCGGCGGAACAGGAGCGTACCCGGCCACCGCATGGGGGATGCAGGTGGTGTTGTTTCTGTCGCTGGTCGGTGTTTCTCTGAGCGCCGGCGATGTGGTGTCGCAGACCGTTGCAAACCCTTCACCCAAGCCAGACGTTTCGGACATGCGGCCGTGGCCCGAAGCGCTCGCGGCGCATGGCCTCAAATTGCGGCCTGTGACGACATGGCCGGCGGGTGAGGCCATGCGAAACGTGAGAACAGCGGGAGCGCGAAACCTTCAGGAGCGTCTCCGCCTGCGCGGTGCGCATGGTGTCGCTCCCCAGTTGCTCGAGGCCATCGACAGCCTGCTTGGGCTCGGCGACGGAGACCATGATCGCAGCCGTCTCGTGCTGGCACCGGACGATTGCGGCCAGACAGAGGTCGTCGCGATGGCAGCAGAGCTGCTCGATCAGCGTTTTCACGCCGCTACACTAGTGGTGACCGCGGGTGATGCAGATCGTCTGGCCGCGGAGCTCCGACGATGGCTCCCCCACGGCAGTCGCGTCGCAGAGGTCGCGGCCACTGGCGAGATCAGGACCGACGCGTTGATCCTCGTCGTCGACGCGCAGGTCCTGTCGGACCGACTGCTGCCTCAGCTCAAAAATCCGCTGCTCCTCAAGCAGTTCGGGCTCGTCGTCTGGTGGCAGCTCGAAGCCTATACCGGAGTGCTGGCTGCAAATCTCTGGGCGATCTCGCGACGCCTGCACCGGCTCCTCGAAGCGATGGGCCGCCATGACGTCCATACCCTCGCGTTCGTGCGCAGTACCCGCCACGGCAACGCCCAGCTCGCGGCATTCGTCCAGCATCTGCTGCCACACCCGCTTCCGGCGAAAAAGCAGTCGCCCATCGACCTGCGTTCTCCGCGCACCGTACACCTCCACGTCCTGGAGTCACATCAGGCGTTCTTCACGCGCGACGAGAGTCGCGACATTCAGGAGAGCCATCGCCATCTGCCACTTGTCGCCACGAAAGTGTCGGTGCAAGAGCACTGGCCCACCTACCTCGAAGTGCCTGTCGACATTGCGTCGGAAGCCGCTGCGTTCCTGCAATTGCAGTCCGGCGATTCGCGACTGCTCGACGCGCTGCAACCGGATGCCGCAACAGCTGGAGCGCGTGTGCGGAACATTCGCGAAAGCGAGGTTCTCGCGCTGGAGGAAATCCTTGGTCAGGGCGGGCGGGCCGCCGCCAACGGGCACCCGCATCACGTCGGAATCACACTGCCGTCGAACCCCTACGTTTCCTATCTGCTATCGACACTACGCAACGACGACGGCGGGTTCGCCACCTCGCGCCGTCTTGTACCGGCCACTCCGCCATCGAGCGTTCTTCAGCGTCATCTCCTGCTCGCACTGGACGAGCTGCCCGACACAATGAGCGGACTGCTCAAGAACTTCATGTGGGACAGGAAGGTCATCGAGGACACGCTCGAGGGGATTGCAAGGGAGGGGAAGCTCACACGAACCGCAGTACGGTTCCTCGACGAGCGCAATGAGCTCAGGCCGGAGCAGGAGTACAAGAGCCTGCGGCAACCGGGCGGCGAGCGGCGACCACTCGACACCGTAGGGCACTCTCTCATCGACGTACGCGACTCTTCAGCAAGCTTCGAGTCGGACGACGGAGTGACGATGCGGGTCGATCCTGAGCGGCTCACGATCCAGGCGTATCCGCATCGAGTGTTCGTTCATCGCGGGCAACGCTACCGGATTCGCGAATGGAGCTCGCTCGACGTGGATCGGAGGCGCTGGCTCGAGTGCGACCGCGAAGATGTCTACAGCTCCACCTGGCGCATCCGCAATGTGTCTGTCTTCAGCATCAAGCAAACCGGCGCTGCAGTCGGAGTCGGCCATCAAGGCAAGCTCCTGGTTCGCCTGAACGCGTCGTTGCACTATGAGGAAGAGGTCGTCGGTGCTTTGCGCCTCGTTCCCCATCTGACGAACGCCACCGAGTCCAAGCTCACAACGTTGCGTCTGGCGCGCCCAATCGCGCGCAGCTTCCCGACGCGCGCAATCGTGCTCCGGTTTCCGGACCAGAAGGACCGCGTTTCTCTCTCATCGCTAGCGCAGACGCTACGACACCTGCTCCCCGTCCACCTCGGTGTCGAGGAAGATGCGATCGAGGTCGTTCCGCTGAATGGCGTGCCGGTGCAGGGACAGCAGGTCTTCGGGCTCGCAATCGTCGACCTCTATCCCGGCGGCATCGGCCTCATCGACGCGATCGGGGACGACAGTTGGTTCCTCCTGCAGCTGCTCGAGTGGGGACGGGACTGGCTCACCGCCTGTCCCTGCAAGAGCGACCAGGGTTGTGCGCGCTGCCTGCAATCTCCAGCCTCGCTGGCGGTGAACAGCAGTCAGCCGGCACAGCGCGCGGCGGCTCTCAACCTGCTGCGGCGGGTGGTGTGAGGTCTCATGCGCAATACGAATACACGTCAGCGGCTCGAAGATCTTCTCAGCCAGCTCGGAGGCTGGAAGATCACCGTACCCGATCGCGCGCGACGGTTTCGGGCGGCCAGTCTCGAACTGGAAGCACAGGTTCAGAGCGCGCTCTCATTCTGGTCGCTTCTATGGATCAGCGAAGAAGAGGTACGCCGTCTCGTCCAACGCGTGGAGCGGTTGGCGGAAATCGCGGAGGCGCTGCCCGACCTGATCCGAAAAACGGAAGCCCTCACGGCGGACGTTGGGCACGTCGCCGAGAATGGCCAGCTGGAGGATCTGGAAGTCGCGGCATGGCTCCAGGACCGGTGTCGCGACTGGCTTGTAGTGCTTGCGCGCATGGCCCAGAACTGCGAGCGTGACTCCGACCTCTATCGCGACGAGGAGCTCTACGCCGAAACCGAGATTCAGGTGCGACGGCATCGTGAGGCGGTGCTGCAGTGGCGGGAGGCCGAACGAATCCTCGCGGCCCTTCGTAGCGACGTGCGCGCGGCTTCTCTCGCCAGCCAGTTGCCTCAGTTCCGCGGGCGGCTGTTTGCCGAAGGAGCGACGCCCGAATGGCTGGAACAAATCAAGACGCTCACCCAATCGCTGGCACATTTGGTCAATCCCATCGCCGCCGATCCCCATCCTGAGCTTGGCGACATCAACGACGTCCTCGCTGAGCTGCGGCGCTGGTCGGATGCGTTGGGCGGGAAGTGGGAACCAGAAATCCAGATACTCCGCGAACGCCAGTTCAAAGCTATCGACTGGAATAGCGCCGAAGTGCGCGAGTTCGGAGACGAGGCGCGAGCCCTGCGGACGAAACTCATCGACGAAGCAGCAAGACTCCGTACCGAAAGGCTGAAAGCGCAGGGCGAGGAGCTCTCGGATCTCCGTCAGGCCTTTGGTGCCGTCACCGATCTGCAGCTCGGATATGGCCAGCTCACGGGAGCGGTTCTGACTCACCCACATGAATTTCGAGAATGGCAGGTCGAAGTCGAAAGGTTCCGCAACTCCTTTCTGGCGGTCGCACAGACACACATGGGCGAGCTCCAGACGAGGCTGTACACGACGATCGGCGAGATCCGCGAGGAGCTCGACAATCTTGCGAAGCGGCCGCTTTCCGCAGCGGTCAGCCAGCGTGTCGTACTTCGCCGGCAGGAGGTAGACGCACTTCCTCGTGTATTCGACGTCGAACAGATTCTGCGTCAGCTTCGCACCGTCAACGCGGTCGCGCACGACGTGCAGGGACTGAACCGGATCGCGGATGAGGAGCTCCACGAGATCGAGCGCAGACAAGCGGAGCTCGCGGAAAGAAACGAACGGCTGCAGACGGAAGTCCGACAACTGACGGCGCTGAAAATCAACGTCCCTGACCTTGCGTCACGGATCGCAACGCTATCCGTCGTCGGCACGCTGGAAGGATCGCTCGAGGAACGACAGCTTCACGCTGGCGCGCTTGAAATGGAGCTCGCGGAGCTCGAATGCCGGTTCATGGAGCGCTGCCTTCAGCAGCTCGACTCTCAGCGGCTCGACCTGCAGAACGCCCACAGGATTCTGCAATGCGCCGGCGTTCATCCGCCCGATCCCGAGATCGACGCGCTTCCGGCAGGCGCTCTGCCCGCTGCGGCGACGCGCGCGGTCCTCCAGGCGAAGCGGCGCTATCAGAACTTCCTCAAGCTCGCACGCGAGGTGCGCCAGCAACTCGACGCCCGCATCGAGCGCGTGACGGCGGAGATCGCAAAGATTCTTCCGGAGGATCTCGCGCCGGGGGACAGACAGGACGCAGCCGATCTTCTCGCGGAGCTCGAGGAAGGCGCGTGGTCCCGAAATCCCAAACGGTTGGAACGCATCGAGCGAATGACGCTCGTGCTCGAAAAGTGCGATCTCTTCGTCGCACGGCTGCTGCAGGTCGAGCGCGAGTCACGCGAACGACTCGCAGAGCTCCATCGGGGGTTCCGGCAATTCAGCGAAGAACAGCTCACCGGCTACTGTCGCCAGCTGGCCGGCCGCGTCCGGGCCCTGCTGTTCGGCATTCCTGCGCACCCACGCCATTGGGGCCTCGTTCAGCATCAACTCGAGGAAGCTGCCGTGTTGTTCGGCCGCGTCGATCCGCAAGCGAGGCGCCGCGCAGCCGACGAGTTGGAACGTGCCGCCGAGGTGCTGCGCCGGCGCGTGAACAGTGGGTTCGATCGGTCGGGGGAGCTAGTGAAACTGCTTTCCGAACTGGAAGCTCGCGGCCACGAGAGCCTCCCCCCGGTGGCGCTGCGAATGCGCATCGTGAGTGCCTCGCAGCGCAGGATCTGAACGGAGGCGATGATGGACGGAGATACACGGTATTGGCCTGCGCTCGACTCCGGCGGTCAGGAGCTTCCGGAACAGATCACGTTCGAGCGCGGAATGTGGGGAAAGGTGCATGGAGCACCGGATTTTCGCTGGATTGCCACGAGCCCCGCGTTTACGGCGCCGCAGAAACGTCTCGAGCATGAACTGGCCCTCGGCCTCGAGGACATCGCCGAAACCGGTGTGCTGTGGCGCGTCCTGGGCGATACGTGTTATGCGATCGCGTTCTACCCGAGCGGCGCCATCGATGCGGCAGGGCGTCGTGGATTCATCGAAAAACAGATCGTGGAGTGGAAACGTCCCGCGCAAGCTCCGGCTGTCGCAGGAGCCCTGGTACTCCTGCCTTTCGTTGCAAGCCTCGACGCGGTGGATTGGGGCGAGGCCCAGCCGTCCGATGTCCACTGGTCCGAAGACGATCACCTGATGGACCTTGCGGCGTCCTCGGCTCAGGTGTCTGCGGCTACGATCAAGTCGGCCATCGAAGAAGGTCTGCGCGGGCTTCGCGAGGTTTTCTCGGAGGACTTGCTGACTGAGCTCTATGCAGCGCTTCTGGCGGGAAACCGGGCAGTTCCACTCACCACACCACTGCCGCCGGCCGCTGTGGCGGCACTCCTTCTGCCGCTTCCGCGCTCCGTCGCGGACAATCTCTCAATCGTCGGACGACTCCCTTCCACACGCCTGTCGGAGTCGAACGTCGAGGATCTCCGCCGCTGCTGGGACATCGTCGGAGGCGACACCACTGCGCCGCGTGCAACGACATCGGCGACCACTGGCGACCAGCTGGTGCGCGCTCGCACCATGGCGAGATCCATCCTGACCGAGATTCCGTTGACGACGAGCTCCATCCCGCCGGACGCGGCTTCCCTCAACGCGGTCGAGATCGCGCTCTGGGGGCCTGCTTCAGCAGGAAAGACCGCACTCGTCGCCAAGCTCTTTCTCCATGGTGACGGCGATGAGAACTGGGAGGTTTTTCCCACGCCTGGATCACTTGCATTCATCAACAGCATGCGACAGCGGATACAAACAGAAAATCTGTTTCCGAAAGCAACGACGTTCGGCCACGTCGAAGGCATCGAGTATGTCTTCACGCATCGGACGAGCGGCCTGCGCTCGTCTCTGAAGCTCGAAGACCGTGCGGGCGAGGAGTCGGAAAGGCTCGACGTGGAGACGCAGGACAAAGTCAGCCTGAAGAAACGCCTCGCTTCGGCGCATGGGCTCGTCCTGCTGTTCGACCCCCTGGCAGACGAAGGCGCTCTCGAATCGAGCGTCTCATCCGCCCTCGAACTGCTGAGTGCTACCGGCCGCATTGGCCGGAAGGAAGAACGCCCGATCGCCGTCTGCGTCTCCAAGGCCGACGTGTTGATCGAGACGCCGTCGGACTTCCGCCGCGCCCTGGCCGATCCGGATACGTTCGTTCGTGAGCGCATGTCTCGTGCTCTCGTGCGCCCTCTCGATCACTATTGCACGAACTATCGGCTTTTCCCGGTGTCGGCCGCGGGCATCCGACTGCGTCACGGCATCATTGAACCGGCAGTTTTTTACGACGAAGCGTTCGAGCCGCGGATCTGCCCCGGCGGCCAGCCGTTCAATCTGATGGCTCCCTTCACCTGGATTCTCAATCAGGTGACCGGCCCACGATGATGAGAAATGGCGACTGGCCCGCCTTGCAGTTCGATCGGCCGTTGCCGTCGTCCGTGGAATACGAACGCGGCGTGAGGGGAAAGGTCCACGGCGCGCGGACCGACTTTCGCTGGATTGCGCAAAGTGCCGGCTTCGGCCGCGAAGGCCTCGACCTCCACAGCCAGCTCAATCTCGGTGCAGAGGATCTTCCCGAGTGCTTTCAGGCGTGGCGCAACATCGCAGAGCAATGCTTCGCCATGACCGCCTATCCGAGCCGCGCCATCGACGCCGAAGGACGACGCGGGTTTCTCGAAAAACAGGTGCTCGAATGGCGAAAGCCACCGGGGATGCCCGCGACACTGGCTGCACTCTTCCTTCTGCCACGGGTTTCGGAGATGACGGACGAAATCTGGTGGGACCACTCCGGCGCTTTGCAGGGATCCGATTCGATGATTCATCTGTCGTTGCCTTCAACAGAGCATGACCCGATCGCAGTCGACGAAGAAGCGCTCGCCGCAACCATTGAGCGCGGCCGCCACGCGCTCCGCGAAACCGTCGATCCGCGAACGCTGGCGCATTTCTACGATCAGCTCCTCACCCGACGTCATCCGGCTTGTCTTTTCGGCTTGCGTCAACCGCTGCCGCCGGACGCACTGGCCGCACTCCTGTTGCCGCTGCCGCGCGAGATCGCCGACCGCATTTCCCTTGCTGGATGGATTCCCTCGAGTCGCCCGGCCCTGACCGAAATCGGGAGCCGCTGGGAAGCGATCATCCTGGCAGCGGATTCAACCGTGCCATCGCCATCCGTGAAAGCAAACGAGATGGCCAACTCGCTGCTCACGAATGACCGCTCCCTGACCGCGAG
The DNA here is from genome assembly GCA_036009605.1 of Thermoanaerobaculia bacterium. Classification (GTDB taxonomy): domain Bacteria; phylum Acidobacteriota; class Thermoanaerobaculia; order Gp7-AA8; family Gp7-AA8; genus QHVT01. The sequence goes on from DASYLL010000234.1 coordinate 11,004, forward strand.
TCTCACAATCGACGAAGCGCCACCACCTGCGCTGAACACCATCCGTCCTTCGAGCGCAAAAATGGGCGGAAAGATTCGACCCGGACTGCGATTCGAGCTGGAGCAACCCGCCGCCGGAGCGCCGCCGGTCATACGGGAGCTCTATGAGTTTGCCACCGCAGTCGACCGACGATGGCTGTCACCGGACACGCTGAAGAATGCCGGTGGCCCGCTTCGATTCCGTTCAAGCGCAACGGAAGCGCGTCTTCTCTGCGATTGGATAAAGCAGGTCCAAAAATGCCCTCCCCACGCCAACGAAAAGCAGTGGGACGCGAAGATCGACCTGTTGCGCAGCGCGGCGATCGTTCTGGTGCCGGAGCCATCCACCATGAAAGCTGTCGGTCTGCCGGCGACGGACAGCCCGATCCCCGTCCTGCTGTTTGGACTCATGCTCGACAACCGCGGCGAGAGGGATGCGCTGGCAGGAGTGGGAGCAGCACTCCTGCGCAACATGCTCGAGCAGAGCACGCGCTGTCGTAGCTCGTACTACTGGAACGGCCGGCTCCGAACGTGGCTGAGCCGATGGCAGCGCGACACGGATCGGAAAGACGTGAACGTCGAGATGCTGATCGCCGAAGCGGTCAAGCACCGGCGGCAATAGGAACCGGTTCCGACACGCGTACGAGCTCGCCGAGGGCGGCGCGGCGTCCGATTGGCTCATTCATCTGCAGAAACAGATCCGCGGCCTCTTCCGGCCGGAATGCGGAGGCCTCGTACGACGCCTCCGGTACCGACGCAAGCCTGTCGTACTGCGCGCGAGTGGCCTGGAGCAAACTGCGCTGGCGCGGCAGCTTGTAGAAGCCGAGATCGGGTGGCGGGCCGTGATAGATGGTCGCAATCTCCACGCCGCGCCGGTGCAGCACAAGGGCTTCCGTATCGACGTCGTACTGCCGCACGCAGAGATCGGCTCCCCTCGGAAGCGGATGCAGAAGCGACAGGCCTGGAGAGTCGCCGCTCACCAGGACGAGCTTGCGTGCACCCTCGCGCCAGCGCAGGTGTTGGCAGGCCTCCAATGCATCGGCCAGCGCATCGACAAAGTCACCGCCCGATGTGGACGGGAGCGTGAGCAACTTCTCGCGTAGCGCCGTCGGATTCAACCGCTTCAGAATCCGCTCATCTTCGGCCGGATGGAGCCGATACGCGGGACGAAGGTCGGTCGCCGTGACAGCCGGCATTTCCTGATCACCAAACGCCAGGACCGCGACGCGCGTCTCCCGCCCCGCGGCGACACGCGTCGCGAACACCAGAAGTTGATCGACATGAGCGTTCCACGCCTTGGTGTGATCGAGCAGCCGGACAGTGGCGACGGAAGTGGGAGCCTGCTTGTTGTCAGCCGCTTTCGCCGGCCAGTTCCGCAACGTTCCGTCGATCACAATGACGAGGTCGAGCGGTGCATCCGATTGTGGAGGTCGGATCGGTGCGGCCGGCTCGTAGAGAACATCCGGGGGCAGAAGCAATACGTTTCTGCCGCGACTGGAGAGGTGCGGTGTCGTCTGACCGTCCAACTCCACGCGAAGTGGCACGATCTCGCCAGGCTCGGCACCGATCTCGGCGCGGAGCCGCACACCGGATGCATCGGAAAGAACGACATGCACACTCGACGCGCCGCGGAGACAGCGCACCTCCACGATTCCAACTGCCCCTGCCTGCACCTCGCACAACGGCACCTCGGCGGGAGCAGCCTGTTCAATGTTCCAACTGCGTAATTGAAGGGAGGAAGAAGCGCTCATGGAAGCCCTTCCACCGTGGAAGTCAGGTCTTTGAGTCCCTGAATCAAATGCGCGGTCGTGTAATCCTGGCACTCGCCCCCAAAACCCAGAGGCCCTGAGCGGGCGTTCTTCCCGGTAAGACGCGGAAGTGGAGGATCCTCGTCTCCCAACCTGCATGCGAGCGCAGCGACAAAATGGCGCGCATCCTTGTCCCGTTCGATACCTCCGGCCAGGAGGGCTGCCTTTGTAGCCGAGTAGGCATCAAACGCCTTCAGGAACGATTCGCTTCGCAGCGAAGGGTCACTATTGATCTCCAGTGCCTGAATCTTGATCAAACCCCAAATGAAGTTCGTATCCCCAGCTCGGTGATCGTCCGGACCTTTGTACATACCGAATAAGGTCGCTATCTGTTCATCGGTCGGGTTCTGCCGCACATCGATGTCTTTGAAATGGGCGTCCCACATCAATTTGACGGTGTTGCTCGCCTCGCGCCTGTCGCGAAGTCGTAAAATCAGCTCACTGGCTTCAGACGCGAATTCGTCACGCGATTCTTCTTGATTGACAGTCTCACTGCTATCGGTGCTCGGGATCGTTGCCGAAGAAGCCGTCGTAGCCGGCATTAAAGACAGCCGCCATTTCCCGGGATCGCCCAAAAACCATAAGGCACCAGCCGCGACCAGCAGAACGCCCAGGACAATCCCCGCTATGCGGAACGACGTGGATTTCGCGACACGCTTCATCGACAGAAGCCAACTCCCCCGCAATTCCTGCTCCGAGGTCTGACCCCACAGCTGCTTCTCAACCTTGTCGAGACGCGCATCGAGACTCGGCCGGCGAATGGAGTTGAGAACAAGCGACTCCAGGTCCGGCGCGAACCACGACAAATATCCAAGGAAATTCTCGAAACACTCACTTGCATTTTCGCCTACAGGCACGATCGCATGTGACCCCGGAGATTCATTGTGATTTTTTTCGGTAACGCGTTGACCGGGAGGTCGCCCCGGTGAGAGTACGTAAAAACGACTTACTGGATCGAAACTCGCACCCTTTGACGATCGAACCGTGAATTGCCTGGTATTTTCATAGTCCAGAGCTGTGACTACGCACCCGCCTCCACCCTGATTGACAAGATCATTCAAGAGATCCTCCAGAGCACAGTCCAGAGACTTCTTGTCCGGGACCGAGCGACTTCGGAGGGTCGACGACTGCATCGGCTTTCGAGAATAGACCGAAACTCGGTATGTCCCTTTCGGACCTTTGATCTGGAACTGGTAGGTTTCACCCGGGTCCTTCTCTCTCTGGCGAAAAAACGTCGCGACGTCGCTCATGACAGGCCTTCTCCGAATTCCGACGGAAGATCCCAATCGGGTTGTTCCCTTGCTTCATGGTCCAGCGCACGTTGCAGGGCTGAGTGTTCTTTGGGAGTCTCGAGAGAGCTGAAAACGCAGGCGACGGCCATCTTTTCCGAGTCATCTGCACTCGCCATTTCACCGTGGCGTTTGTAGACCTGCATCGCGCGCAGCAGGTTCCGCCACAACCACATGTTTTCTCTCCATTCAGGCCTCGCGACTGCGAAGGCCAGCAGAAGCGTTGCGCTCCCGAGAGCTCCGCTCCCACGCATGCTCGCGGCGAGTCCGAAAAGAGGAACGATGGTCATGGTCATGATCGAAGCCGGTGTTGTCATCAACGGCGCGAGCAAATCGGGATGTTTGTGGCCCGCGCTCTCGAATACACGCCATCCGTCACTCGCCAAGCGCTGCCGTTCTTCGATCGCCGTTTTGCGGGTGATGCCGTCCGCGAGCATCGTCAAAGGGTGCCGCTCTGCGCGAGCCGCTTCGGCCACTCGCACTTCCTGCGCGAGTTGCTGCCAGCATGCGGCGTCGGCGTCACTTCGCAGGATCGCCTCGATCACCTTGCCCGTCAGCGTCTCGGTCTGGATGTTCGCCTGCAGTTCCGGATGCAGCAGGCGGGCAGCCTGATTCAGGCCGCGGGATGCCAATTCACGCACGAGCTCCGGGGATGGCAATCGCGGACGCGCGATCGGCTCAGCGCGAATGTTCCGATCGATCGCCTCCGCGATACTGATCCCGATGGCCTGAAGCGAGCCCTTCCTGTTCATCCATAGTGCGACGTCCGACAAAAAGCGTCCGTCGCTCCAGAGGTCGGGATCGACAGCCGCGGCAATTGCACCGCCGGCGTCCTTCTCGAGCAGGGCCACCACCGAGGCCATCCTTGCGTCGAGAGCTCTTTGCCAGCGGTGACCGGCGTGCTTGCACAGATACGCAGAGGTCTTCGTATCAACGGTCACGAGCGTTTGACCGTCCTGATCGAGCAGCCACGAGAACGCGCCGAGGGACACGTCGTCTTTGAAGTAGGACTGAGACAGGACGTATTGATACGCGGGCTGGTCGCCAAAAGGCGACCTCTCGTCACATGCCAGCGCTTCCGCGAGCTCCGCCAACACACCGAGATCGCGGGAGCGCATTACGAGATCACGGAACTGCATCTCTTCGAAAGGCGGAATCCACGGCCATCGACCGTAGCCTCCCGCGCCGCCGCGCAGACGCACCATGTCGTCGCCATCGAGGCTTTGTGGAAGATCCCCGACCGCCCAGTCCCAGGCTTCGAGCGTCGCTTCCATCCCACTCGTCCACACGTCCGAGGACAGCCAGCTCATCGCCGACCGGCGAAGAATCTCCGCGTCGCCCTCTTGCTTTCTCTCCAACCGCGACTTGCGGCGCCAGAAGAACCACCAGCCTTCGCGCACCAGCGCTCCGGAAGTCCCCTCGGGTTCCTGCCCCATGCGCCTGTCAAGCTCTGCGAAGATTCGCGCCTCGCTGGCGTCCGTCTGAAAAACCGCGACAAGTTTCAGGAGTGAGGTCAGTTCGATGCGCGTGATCTCGAAACACCGCCATTCGTCCTGAAACGCAATCCCCTCGATGAATCGTTGTTGTGCGCCCGTCAGGCTGGATAGTGCGCGCCAGAGCCTTTCCATCAGTGCGTCACCTGCCGACGGGTCGATGCGCGTCATCACCTCGGCCAGACGCAGGTACGTCTCCAGATTTTCAGCCGGGACCGTTGCGTCCGCGGCAGTACGGACTGGCAATGCGAGCTCCGCGGGCAGACGCTCAATCTGCCGAAGGCGATCCAGTAGCAGCAGCGGCACATCACCCCACGCGTCTGTAAAAAAGCGAGGGCCCTCGTCGAGCCACCGCTGTGCAGCCACGTTCACGGCCGCAGGGAGAGCGCTTCGGACATACGCGTGTGCCCACTCAGGCGAAAAACTTCGACCTGACGTTGCCCTGCTGAGGATTGCGAAGATTTCCGCATCTTCCGCTCCACGAGCCAGTTCGTTGGTTTCGTGAGCCCGCCGTGGGAGATACCCGTTTTCTGCCTCCGCTTGAATCACGCCGCGCAACATGCCGGTTCGCGCGAGGCGGTCGAGAGGAAGCTCAATGGTCCGTTGCGCCGCAGCTCGCGAAGAAATGAGAGGAGGACGGTGCGTCAGCAGCTCGAGCAGACGACGCACCTTGGCAGAGCTCTCCGGATCCCACCATTCGGCCAACCGCGCGTCGACGTTCAGACCGAGCCGCGAGACTCCATCCTCCAATGCGCTGGTGAGCTCCCGCCGCGCCTCGGACTGTTCCGCCGAAGCCATGAGAAGCTGATCGAGCAGCGCGTCAGACGGAAACCGACCCCATTCGGCGGGACGAATCAGACGGTTCCAGTTCAGTCCCGGGCCGAGTTTCTCGGCCGCGCGCGGGAGATACCGCTGCAGAAGCTCCGCACGACGCTCCGTGGCGCCGGACATTGCGAACGCAACGTTGTACGTGATCTGGATCTCGCGCGGGTCATCGGGTGTGCGGTCGCCGAGGCGCTCGCTGAAATGCGGCAGGCCCTCCGGAATTCCGATGGCGCGCTCGACCACCGCCGCCGCATAGGCTTCCGCCGCTACGCTCAGATCCTTCCCGGCAAGCTTGCGTCCCTGACGATCGAGCAATGTAGCGCCAGGGCGGGCGGTGAGCGCCGCCGTTGCGGCATCTTCCGGAATGACGAGCAGATTTGCGTTGAGATGCCTCAGAAAGAGGTCGGGAAAGCGTGAGTAAACGCGGATCCGGCATTCGCGCCGGAGAGCCGCCGGGAGTCCGGCGCGACAGAAACTGACCAACGCGTGCAGCGGGCTTCGGCTTGCGAACTCTGCAACCGGCGCTGCAATGATCAGAGGTTGACTGCCGGCGAGCGCCTGGAGCAGATGGCCAAGAAAGAGCGTTGCTGTCTTCTGTTCCGCGCTCACCTGCTCCGGCCGAACCAGAATCGGGATCGTTTCAGGCGCACGGGCCGCTGGAGCGTCATCGCGCCACGGAGGGTCGAACGCCTCGGAACGACCGAGATGAAGGCCGGGATCGACTCCGGGAGAAAGATCGCGCGCTTTCCACGCCCGCCCATGCGCAAAATACGCGGCTCGGCGATCGTAGGTCCCCGCCGAAACGAGTTGCACCACGAAAAGATAGTCGCCGGCGGGGAAAAGCGACCACGCCTCCAGGTTGTCGTTGAGCCGCTGATGGTCGGCGGGATCCGAGTCGAGAGTCATCCATGGGCGGATCGTGTCGAGCAGTTCCGCCCGATACAACTCGGGATCGACTCTCATGTACTGCTCGCCGTGCAGGATCGTCTTTCCCGGTCCCTCGCCCTGTCCGGCGCGCGACTGGCCTCTGTAGACCGAAAGCGATGAGGTCTGCACGCTGTCCACCCGGCAGTTCCTCTACATCAGAGCGTTTTCACGCTCACATAGCGCGACCAGGAGCGGGAGCTCGACATGTACCGGAACGGGGGCCGCACCTCGCACTTCGCGCAGACGGCGAGGATCGTCGGGGTTCGGATACGACTTTTCGATCTGGTCGAGCCGTGCACCGTCGATCGCGCTCAGAGCGACCATCCACGGCACGCCCCTGCCGAAATCCAGACTTTGAGGAATCGATGCGATCCGCGGGTCGGACACCGACGCAAACTCTTCGTGCAGAGCTTCGGAGATCTTGCGGGCATTACTCAGGTACCGCGCGATTCCCGTTCCGCGCCGGAGCTGTTTGAGGTACGTGTTCGGTGAATCGAGATAGGGAGAGATCCACCGGCCATACAGCGATTGCAATGCGCTGCGCCGATCGTCGGACATTGTGAGCGCGAGAATGCTCGTCACCGGCTTACGTTCATTGTGGCGCCGGCGCATGTCGTTGTAGTTCTTGATGACCTGCTCGAGACCCGAGATCAGCTGATCCCGCGTCGCCCACTCTTCGTCTGTCAGATCGTTGCCCGGAAAAGCTGCCCAAAGAGGAAAGCAGAAAACCATTACGCCTGCAGTCAGGTATGCCCGATCCCACACCTCACGATCTTCGTCCGTGAGCTGGGTGGCTCCAATGAGACCTTCACCCGATCCGTCGAAGAACTCCACATCCATCGCCGATCGGGTCCGTCCCAATAGACCGGTCCGAAAATCGAGCCGAAGCCGGTACCAGTGCTGGTTCGTTTCTTTCGTGAAATCGAGACGCTCCCATTGCCGGTACTTTTTGATGAAATCAGCGCGATTGAGAGTGGACGCGGCTCCCGTCCTGGCAATCCGCCGTCCGGAGTCACCCTGTTCCCCGTGCGCAATGAACAGGTGCATACCGTCATTCTCGAGGTAGTACGTCAACGCGCCTGACTGCGTGCCTGCGTAACTCCGATACACCATCGCCTGGAACAGATAGGTCTTGCCGACACCCTTCCCGCCGACGATGCCGAGCTTCTGTGCATCGGGCCGGTCGAACGGTTCATCGTCCTGAACTTCGAGCTCTTCCTCGCCGGAAGCGGCTTGATCCTGCTCCACGTCGGGCGTCGCATGCAGAGTGAAATCCCACGGTCCCGACGGATCTCCATCGACTCCAGGTGGCGTGTCGACAGGCTCAGGAAACTCCGGGAGCGATTCCAGGACAGTCAGCGCGGGCGAAGGCACCTCTTCCGTTTCCGTTGTCTCGAGACGGGCGCGCTGCGGCTCTTCTCGGGAAAGCCGATCGAATGAGCGTGCCCACGGAGGCGGGTCCGTGATCGTGGGCATCTCCTGCGTCACCATGGACGAGGTCGCGGTCGTTTCGACGACCTCATCGTCATCCTCGTCCCAGCGAAACGGCTTTTTCGGATCGTCGGCCATTCAACCTCCTGCCATCCCTTCGCTGCCTTTGGGGACGACGCGCACTTGCAATGCATTCGGTTCCGGCGTCAGGCCGCGCAGACCGACGACTTTCGGTCGATAAACCCGGCTGACACGTCCGGACCGTTCGACGGTGAACCCGCCGGCGACCGACCCGCCCTTGTCCGCGCTGTACACCCGAGTCTTTTGCGGATCCCGCGCAGCGGCGGCAAGCGCGGTCATGACTTCCTCACCGAACCCGTCGCGCTCCGCACCTTCCGGAATCAGGAAATGAAAGTAGATTTCAGCCGGCAGGCTGTCGCCGCGCAATCGGCGGCGCGGCCCGCCAGCCTGGTAGACCAGCCGCATTTCGATCCGCAGCTCGGCGCCCGTCCCGGTCTGCCGAGGAGAGTAGGAGTAGCAGTCGAGCCGAAAGTATTCGCGATTGCGCTCCTCGTAATTCTGGCAGTGACAGCCGGGAGCCTTCGGCGCGGCCTGCGCTGGAGAGGTTTCTCCTGAGAAAGAACTTCCTCCCTCACATCCGGCAACTCCCTGCGCAAGCGCTTTCGTCCTCTGTAGCGGCAGGGACATGAGCTGCCCGAGCTGACCGGGCGAGAACGTCCCCGCTTCACTGTTGACGAACGGAGCCTGGAGCACGTCGTACAACGGCACCCTCTCCCGCCCGATAAGCTCCGCGTGCTGTGGAACCTCGAATGCGGCCCAGTTGTCGGTCCAGCTTTTGGTGGTCTCGTTGAGATGTCCCCGCAGCAGCTCGCGTTGTGAGCCGTAATGTTGCCGGTAGTCGACCAGTGAGACGAACGTCCCCGATTCATCTCGCGAAGCCAGCTCACCGAACAGACGCCCGAGCTCGTGCCGATAAGACCCCGTGATCTCGCTCAGCCGCGGAAACTGGCCGTAGGCCTCCCACCGCTTGTCCTGATCGTTCCAGCGGATCGCCGCTTCCTTGAGATCGGAGACCCGCGGACCGCGGTCGGGCGCGAGTCCTGCGACGACCGCCGCCGTCAGCCCCTGCATGGCGGAGGCGAGCTCCATGTTCTTCCCAAGAGTGTCCACCGAGCGCCAGAGCGCCGTGTCGTCGATCTCGCCGCGGAAGCTCAGTTGCGCGAGCTTCCCCAGTTTCTTCGTGGCCACCTCCGGACTCTCCTCCATTCGCGACCACTCGAAGCTCGTGACTTCCTCGACCTTCTCGGTCCAGAGCCGAAATTGCTGGATGCGCCGCTCGACGCGATCCTCCGTGTTCTTCGCGATGGCACTCCGAACGGCACACGAAGACGGCACCATGACCAGGACGATGGCGAGGCTGAGGGGCCCGACCCGCTGCACCCAGACGCTGTCGGGCCGCAGCTTGCCCAGCCGCGGAGTGAGTGCCATCGCGGCGCTCAATCCCGCCACCGCCAGAGCGAGCGACCACGAGCGATCAGGAAAGATCAGCGCCAGCACCGCGATTGCGGAATTCAGCGAGGCCAGAGCAAGCCCCCAAAGGCGGGGCCACAGGCGGCCCGGCCGGTGCCGGCACCGATAGACGATGATCCAGGAGATGAAGGCGGCGATGCCGCCGACGATCGCGGCAACAGGCGACTTCACGACAAAAAGCTCCTGTCGAGCCCCGCCGAGTTGCAGAAACCCGAACACCATCGCGAACACTGCCGCCGAACAGATCGACAGCATCGTTGCCGGCAACGCCAGCGCTCCGACATTCCAGATGCCGGTGCTCGCCAGCGGTTCCGGCCAGTCTGTGTGCGACTCGGTGTGACCTCCGCCGTACGTTTTCATGACGCCTTCACTCGCTCTCCTCGGGCATTCCGCTGTCGCGAACGTAGATAGAGACACGGTTCCGCCGAACATGGGGGCAACGCCAAACACACGGGCGCACCCACCAAAGTCACAGCAGCCGTGTCCATCTCACAAGTCAAGGAGTCCGTACGAACCAACGCGTGCTTGCAGGTGTGGTGTGCTTCGCCATCGCGATCGTCTGGACCGGAAGGAGTGGCGCACAGAGCACTCGTTCCGTGCGCCCCGCTGACGCTACGCGCACACATGGAGCTGTGCTGGATCCCGCTCAGTCGGCAGCACTGTTCGTCGGAGTGCGAAACTTCAGGCGCGAGAAGCTGGTCGAAGTCCGCTATGCCGTCGACGATGCGATCGATCTGGCGTACCTGTTCGCCTTCGACGCGAAAGTGGCGCTGGTGCAGCCGCGGCGGATCGTGCTGGCACTCTCCGGCAAGCCGGAAAAAGCCGAATCGGTCGAGCGTCTGAAGACCCTCACCGAGGCCGGTGCGGTCGTCGAGTCTGCGGGCCACACAGACGTCCTGGCGCTTCTCGAAAGCCAGGCGCAAACAGTCGGGCCGAACGGCATCCTGATCGCAGCCTTCGCGACGCACGGATTCATGGGAGCGCAGGGGAATCAGTACCTCGTCGCGGGTGACTCCATGCTTCGACATCCCGAGACGCTGCTCAAAGATGTGAAGATTCGAGATCTGGCCTCCCGCTCCGATGCCCGCCGGTCGCTCGTTCTCATCGACGCGTGCAGAGAAAGGATGACCGTCACACGCGGAGCGGCACCCGAGCCGATGTTGGCAGCGCCTCCCCTGCGCCCGATCCGGGGAGTCGTGGGGCAAGCAGTGCTTTCCGCGGCGGGCGCAGGTGGATACGCATACGACGATGACGTGCGACGGAACGGCGTCTTCACGGCGGCCGTCCTCGATGGCTTGTCGTGCGGCGCGTCAGTCGATCCCGAGGGACGGATCACCGCCCCAGCGCTCGGAACCTTCGTCAACGGGCGCGTGACGGCATGGATTCGCAAATATCGCGACCCGAATGTGGAGGAAGGCATCCAGATTCACTACGACGGGGGCATGCTCGACATGGCGCTGGCAACCTGCGGCACGACGGCGAAACCGGGTCTTGCTCCGCGCGTTCCCGTAAATGCCGAACCGGCGATCGTGCGTATCGCCGAGGGATCGTTCAGCGTCCTGAGCGACGACGGCTTCCGCCTCTGGGGCGGTCGCGTGGACGGCATGGTCCGACGCGGCGTCGTGGCCGATCTCGATGGCGACGGTAAACGCGAAGTCGTGATCGGCGTAGAACATGGACAGGACAGCGGAAAAATCTTTGCCTTCGGCGGCGACGGGAAGAAGCTGTGGGTTGCCGATACCACGTTGCCGTACAACTACGGCGTTGCACGCAGCGGTCGCATGGCGATCACCGATCTCGTGACAGCCGAGCTTTTTCAGAAAGGAAAGCGGCAGGTCATCGCCGTCGCCATCGATTCACAAGGTTGGCTGGACTCCAACCTGACCGTGTTCGACCAGAACGGCCAACGCATCGGCTTGTATTGGCATCCCGGCCATTTGCATAAAGTGATCGCCGGTCCCATTGACCCGGGAGGGAAGGTGCGCATCGTCGCTGCCGGAGTGACAAATTCATTCACTACGGCTCCCCGCGGCGCCGGGTATCTCGCTGTGGTCTTTCTTCTGGATCCCGCCGATGTTCGCGGCGAGGCTCCCCCACACGAAGGCCTCGCGGACGAGGGATCACAGCTCTGGTACGGCTTCATCACCCCACAGGGGCAGACAGTGCAGCGCCTCGAACTGGTCGACGGGGATCAGGACGGCCAGAATGAGATCTCCGTCTGGACTTCGACCAATCACATTTTCTATCTGGACGTTGCAGGCAACGTGATGTCGCGATCTGCCGCCGACAGCGCTACAGGCAACGCCTCGTTCAGTCTCCTCGGTGACATCGTTTCCCCCTAACGACGGATCCGAAGGAAGAGTGCCTGTACGATGCGCGCGTGAATTTCATGCGCGTATTGCGGCAGCTCGCCATCGTCGAAGGAATCTCGACGCTCGTCCTATTCTTCGTGGCGATGCCACTCAAGTATTTCGCCGGGATGCCGCTCGCGGTCACGATCGTCGGGTCGGTGCACGGGTTCCTCTTCGTCGGGCTCGTACTGATGTTGTTGCTGGCGATCTGGAAAGTGCCGATCTCGTTGAAACTGGCCGCGGCGGGTGTCGTCGCGGCGATCGTTCCCGGTGGACCGTTTCTGTTGGAACGCCGCCTCGCGCGTCTCGATTCACGGGAAGAGTGATTGTGCAGGTGAACATCCGCAGCGGTGAGCCCCGAGATGTCGATGCTGTGCTCCGTCTCATGCGGCAGCTCGCGGAGCATGAGGGCCTGAGTCACTTCTTTGCGCTGACGAGCGACGGGTTGAATCAATTTTGCTTCGGGCAGCCGCGCCGCATCGAACTGATCGTGGCGGAGTCCGAGAACGAAATCGCTGGCTACGCGACGTGCTTGCTGCAGTTCTCTCCGTGGATCGGTCGCGACTATCTCTTCCTCGATGATCTCTATGTCAGCGACGCAGTCCGCGGCTCAGGAATCGGCGCGAGCCTCATGAGACACGTCGGAGCTTCGGCACTGGAACGCGGCGTCGGCGTGAGATGGCATGTCGAGCCCGAGAATCATTCCGCGCAGAAGTTCTATCGCGCGCTCGGCGCGGAGCTCCGCGACAAAAAAGTTGCCTACTGGTCGACAGAGGCAATCCGCGCGCAGATCGTTACCATATCCCAGCGATGACCGATCGAACGTATCTCCTCCTCGGCGCAACCGGCCTCGTTGGACGTGAGCTCCTGCAACTGCTGCTCGCGGATGAAACAACCTCGCGCGTCATCGTGCTCGCGCGTCGATCGACCGGCGTACGTCATCCGAAGCTCGACGAGCGCGTCATCGAGCTCGCCGAGATGGACCGGCAGATCGATGCGTTCGCGGTCGACGACATCTTCTGCACCCTCGGCACGACCATCAAACAAGCCGGCTCGCAGGAACGCTTCCGCTTCGTCGATCACGATCTGCCATTGCAGGCCGCGCGACTCGGTCTCGCGCACGGCGCACGCCACTACCTCATCGTCAGCTCCCTCGGCGCCAACTCGCGCTCGCGCATTTTCTACAACCGCGTGAAAGGCGAAGTCGAGGACGAGCTGCGCGCGCTCGGCTATCCGCAAGTCACGATCGCGCGTCCGTCGTTGCTGGTCGGAGAACGCTCCGAGTTCCGACTCGGTGAGCGCCTCTTCGCGCGCCTCGGATGGCTCATGCCGCCTTCATACAAACCGATCTCCGCTCGCGATGTCGCGCGTGCGCTTCTGGTTCTGTCGCGCGATGAGACACCGGGGACGCGCGTCGTGGAATCGCGCGAGTTGCGTCGGGTGTCGATCGTTCACCGCCACTGAGCGAGAGCCACCGCGTCGGCACCCGCCGGGAATCGCAACTGGCCGGTCTCATCATTCGCGGCACGCCACACCGCCGCGGCCACGTCGGCCTCGTGTGTCACCGCCGTCTGCTGTCCGAATGAAGCAAACACGCGCTGCGCGAACGGTTCGTACGCCTCGGGGATCAGCCCTTCGAGCCGCGACCCCGAGTTGTTCGTGAATGCAGTGGTCGGACAGTAGCCCGGCTCGACCAGCTTCGCGCGCACGTTGAAGTCCTCGAGCTCGAGTGCGAGCGATGCGGTGAATCCTTCGATGGCGGTCTTGCTCGCGCTGTAGACGGCGACCAACGGCATTCGCGCGAGCGTCACGCTCGACGTCACGTTCACGATCACGCCCGCTCTGCGCGTGCGGAACTGCGGCAGCACTGCCTGCGTCATCGCCATCACGGCGAAGGTGTTGGTCTCGAACACCTCGCGCACCGTCGTCATCGGCGTGGCTTCGAACGCGCCGATGAGGCCGATGCCCGCATTGTTGACGAGCACGTCGATGGGACCAACTTCATCGAGTACGGCGGCGATGCGCTCAGGCTTCGTTACGTCGAGCGCCACGACGCGGAGACGTTCCGAGCGAGGGAGAACGTCTTCGCGTGGCGTGCGCATGGTGGCGACTACGTTCCATCCCTGCGCGTGAAAGTAGCGCGCGGTCTCGAGTCCGTAGCCAGAAGAGCAACCGGTGATCAGTACGTTTTTCATGATGTGAAGATAGCGACGACGCGCCGGACTCTCTACAATGAGAAGTCCACATTTCATTTGCGAGAGTCCAGTCATGAACGATCCACTGTCCGAAGTCATCGCGCTGCTCCAGCCGCAAACCGTGTTCTCGAAACGCATCAGCGGCGCCGGCCGATGGGGCGTCCGCTACTCGGACTTCGGTCACCCGAGCTTCTGCGTCGTGCTGGAGGGCCGCTGTCGACTCGCCGTCGACGGGCAACGTCCTCTCACATTGGAAGCAGGCGATTTCGTGCTGCTCCCCGCGACGCCCGGCTTCACGATGTCGGGCTTCGAGCCGGTGACGCCAGAGCGCATCGACCCGAAAGTCACGGCCTCGCCGACAGCCGAAGTCCGCCACGGTCGGCGCGGCGGACGCCCCGACGCACTGCTCCTCGGCGGCTACTTCGTCTTCGACTCGCCCGACGTCGCGTTGCTCGTATCGCTGCTTCCGGCGCTGATCCACGTGCGCGGCTCCGAGCGGCTCTCCGTCCTCGTCCGACTCGTTGGCGAGGAATCGAGCGAACGAAGATCAGGCCGCGAGCTGGTGCTCACGCGCCTCGTGGAAGTGCTGCTCATCGAAGCACTGCGGTCGACGTCGGGCGAAGACGCGCCTCCGGGATTGCTGCGCGGATTGGCCGATGCGCAACTCGCGCGGGCGATGCGGCAGATGCACAGTCAGGTCGCACGCTCATGGACTGTCGCTCAACTCGCAAAGACGGCCGGGCTTTCGCGCTCCGCGTTCTTCGAACGCTTCACGCGCACTGTGGGCGTGCGACCGATGGAGTATCTGCTCGCCTGGCGCATGGCCGTCGCGAAGAACCTGCTTCGGCGTCGCGAGCTCGGAGTGACGGAGGTTGCGGAACGCGTTGGCTATGGGTCGGCGAGCACGTTCAGTACGGCGTTCAGCCGGCATGTGGGGCAGGCGCCGAGTCGATACGCGCGAGCGGACTAGCGTCTGTCTATACTCCGCGCGTGCTCCGCACTGCCGAGGCGTTTTTTGCGTTGCTGCTGTTCGGCTGCATTCCGGTGGTCGTGCGGATGATCTCCGCGAATCCGTACACGATCGGTCTGTTCCGACTCGCGCTGGCCACGCTCGTCCTCGGCGCGATCATGGCGGTGCGCGGTCAGCTGCGTCGCGTTGACGGGCGCGATCTATTGCGACTCGCCGTGATCGGCGTCCTGTTCGGCGCGCACTGGTTGACGTTGTTCTTCGCGGTGAAAGTGTCGTCCGCGTCGATCGGCGCCATCGGCCTCTCGACCTACGGCGTCGACCTCCTGATCCTCGGCATCCTCTTCGCCGGTGACCGGCCGCGCGTCACGCTGATCGTGGCCGTATTGCTTGCGGCTGCAGGCGCAGTGCTCGTCGTTCCCGCGTTCGATCTTCGCAATGAGACCGCGCTCGGGATGCTCCTGGCCTGCCTCAGCGCGTTGATGTACGCGAGTCTGCCGCTATTGCACCGGCGCTGGTCGCACATCCCCACCGGCACGCGCACCCTCGGACAATTCGGTTTCGCGCTGCTCTTCTTCTCGCTCTTCGTGACGAAGACCGAATGGCAACTCGCGCCGCGCGACTGGGCGGGGCTGCTCTTTCTCGCGATCGGCGTGACGCTAATCGCACACACCCTCTGGGTGCGCGTGACCACGCGCCTGCGCCCATCGACGACGAGCATCCTCTACTACGGCAACATCCCCGTCGCGATCGCGCTCGGCGTGCTGCTGCTCGACGAGCCACTCACCGTCCGCACGATGAGCGGCGCCGCTCTGATCATCGCCGGCGGCGTGATCGGAGCGGCGTCGCACCGTTGACTTACGGGCAAACACCCGCGGGGATGGTGAACGACTCGTTCACGGTGACGACCGAGCCCGACACGCTCGACGTCGCACCGTTGCCTACGCCGTACTGCGCGAATGCCGTCCAGACCTTGCAATCGTTGGTCGTTGTCGCGGCGAGAATGCCATCACGCATCTGCTGGAAGTTCGGCGCGGCAGGCGTGAAGCGCATGCCCTGCACGAGATCGCGCAGCAGATCGGTGTTGGTCAGTCCCGCGGCGAGATAGAGCTGCAGAAGTCTCCAGCCGATCGCGCCGTAAACCTCGCCGTCGAAATGCACCGCGGTGCCGGCGACGTCGCCGTACGTGCGCGGATAGGTGTCGTACGGCGCGGAGCGAATGCCGACCGGATTGCTGGACGAGTACTCACCCATCCGATCATCGCCGTCCATCACGACCGCCAGCACGTCGCTCATGCCTTCGCCGATCGCGCCCGACATCGGCCCGCTCATGTTTCCGATCATGCGCCACGTGAGGCCGTGGCCGTATTCGTGGAAGACGATGTCCGCGTCGAGATCACCGTCGCGCTGCAGCGGCGCCGGCGTGGTGAGTCGGATCGTTGAGTTGCCCGGCACCGCGGCCTTCGCGGCAGCGCCGTCGCTCTGTCCGACGAAGACCGACGGAATCGTGATCGTCGCATCGGTACCACCCATGGTCATGAGGCTGTTGCCGCCGGCAGCGTGATTGGCGACGATCACGCCGATCGCACCTTTCAGCTGCGCGTTCTTCACCTTGACCGTGAAATCGCAAGTGCCGCGATCGATGATCGCGATCTTGCCGGTCAGCGTTGTGGAGATCGCTGTACAGCCTTCTGCAGGTGACGTCAGGGACAGCGCGCCGGTGCGGCCGGTGCCGTTCAACGCCGGACCGAATGCCGCGCCGGCAGCGGGATACGTCGTCGCACCGATCACGACCTGATGCGAGGGCTTGCCGGTCCAGAGGTACATCTGCATGCGCGGGTTCTGTCCGTCGCCCGGCGTTGCGAAGTTCGCGTTGTCGATGCCACCGCCGTCCTGTGCTTCGGCGTTCACTGAGTCGCTGCCGGCACCGCCGCGGCTGAAGTTGTTCTCCTGAAAGTTCATCTCGGATTCATTGAAGCCCGCGACATAGAGAACGTCGTGAAGGCGATTGTTCAAATAGAAGAGGTTCTGCACCGCAACCGCGCGATTGGCGGTCGTGCTGGGCGCGGCGGTGCGATTGTGCACCGTGTTGAAGACGCCCGTGGTCACGTTCGAGCCGCCGCTGTCGGGCGAGTTGTTCGACACCGCGTCGAGATACGCACGCACGTTGTTGCCGGTGATGAGGATGGTCTTGTGCGTTCCCGAGTTCAGCCAGCCATTGGGCGACGGATTCGTGCCCACCGGCGTAACCGAAGCCGGCCCGCTGACGAGCGTCTGCGCCGCTTCCTTGCCCGGATCTTCGATGTAGACGAAGTACTGATCGGTGTTCGTGCGCAATTCGACATTGAGAATGTCGCCCTCGCCGCTCACGAGTGTGTGCGTGAGGATGTTCTTGCGCCGCGTCCACGTCTCGACGAGGAACCCTTCGTTGAGCGAGCCGTCCGCCATCGAGACGAGCACGCGCTCGACCTTCGGCTCGGCGTAGAAGAATCCGCCGGCGCGGAAGGTCACCAATCCATCTTCGCGACCAACGCGATCCGGGAAGGCGACCGCCGGATGATTGCGCCCGAGTGCCGCGCGGAGCGCTTCCTCCTCGGCGATCCGTGCCGGTCGGATCTCCGACGGCACCGGCACGAGATTCTCGATGAGATGAACGAGCTGTCCCTGCTCGTTGAACGCGCCTTTGACGTAAGAGCCATAGACCACGAGACCGTTCACACGCTGATCAATGCGCAGGCTCGCAATGCCATCGCTGACAGACTGGGTGGCGATTCCGCCGCGCCGCGGCGCGGCGATCGACCTGACCGTCACGGCATCGTGACCGCGCTGCGCCAGGAACTGCGCGACAACAGCGGTCGGCGATTCCGTCGAAGGAAACGTCAGCGCGCCCCGATCATCGGAGCTGTGGATCTGCGCCGGACGGCGCTCCCACGCACTCATCGGAAGAACGACCATCAAGAAGAGGACAACAGGAAGGGAGCGGCGGATTTGATTCAAGGCAGCCTCCAATTTCTGACGGAAGAAAGATAGTAGGCCGCAAATCATGGGATTGCAAGACGGATATCCGCATTAACGGAATCCCGCATCACCGGACACGACGACGACGCGCCCGGGCATTCGCCTGTTCATCCCGCGTCCGGCGTGCTGCCAGCGAACCTGCTCGCCAGCATTCACGTGCTCAACGATCCTCATCGTCACGATCGGCCTGCGCGCGACGAACGCCAGCTCGTACGCTCGCGTGGATGGACTCAATCTGTTCAAGGTACCGGCGTAAGCCGTCGGCGCAATTCGGGCCATGGCGCTCGGTGGCTCGACGTTGTCGGCCACCGAGCACCATCACGAAAGATGAATCAGATCCACCAGATCGTGTAGCCGAACGACATCTCCACACCGGTGGTGTTGCGGAGCACGACGTTCCACCATGCGCTGCTGGTGTCGATGGCGATGCGGTTCGCGCCCGCTACGACATC
Organism: Thermoanaerobaculia bacterium; assembly: GCA_036009605.1. GTDB lineage: Bacteria > Acidobacteriota > Thermoanaerobaculia > Gp7-AA8 > Gp7-AA8 > QHVT01. The sequence goes on from DASYLL010000234.1 coordinate 29,329, forward strand.
GAAACCGGCTGTCCCGTTGAGCTTTGTCACGCTGGAGGCACTGATCAGCACCGTGCCTCCTTCCGTCCGCCCGCCCGCTCCGTTGCAGAAGACCTGGACATAAAGCACCTTCGCGCCGGCTCCCGCCGTGGGGATCTGGATC
>DASYLL010000235.1:0-25894 GCA_036009605.1 Thermoanaerobaculia bacterium
CGCGTGGCTGCACGGCAACCAAACCACCGGCGGCACCGTGAACGCCGCATTCACCAACGTCGCCTCGGATCTGCAGAGCGGCAAAATCCTCGGGCGCTTTGGCCCTGATACCGGCGCGACGCGTCCCGACATCGCCACAGACGGCGAACGCTACGTCGTCGTCTGGCGCACCACCTCCCCGCTCGGCGATCACGACATCGCCGGTGCCATGATCGACCGCGCCGGAAACGTCACGGAATTCTCGATTGCAGAGTCCGAAGGCGATGAACGAGATCCGTCCGTCATCGTGACCGCGAACGGCACGTTTCTCGTCGCGTACGAGAAGATCGAGAGCGGCGAACGTCGGATTGCAGGACGCTTCCTGAGCTTCGGCGCGCGGCGGCGCGCGGCGCGGTAATCGCGGCTACCACAGCATCGCGATCAACTCGTTCCAGTCGGCCGCGAACGGTGGTGCGGTATGCGCAGGCGGCGTTTCATATGGGAGTGATTCGCCCTGGTGAAACCTGCGGAGAAGTTTCACGAGATCCGCGGACGAATCGGGATCGAAGAAGATGCTTCGCGGATAGCCCCCGAGTGCTTCGTGCGCGTATGGGAGATTCGCCGCGAAGATTGGTTTGCCGTGGGTTCGAAATTCCGACAACGGCAGACCCCACGTTTCGAGCTTCGAGGGAAAGACCAGCGCGTCGGCGCGCGCGTATTCGACCTCGAGCTCGGCGAGCGTGAGGAAGCCGGTGAAGCGGATGTTCTCGAGACCGCGCGACCTGTGATGGATCATGCGCGCGTAGCGCGTTTCGTTGCCGGCGAAGGTGAGTGTGAGCTCGATCGGGAGATCGCGCAGCTCGCGCATGGCGGCGATGAGCAGCTCGTGGTTTTTGGCGGAGCGGGGGTAGACGGGATAGAGGATGCGTTTGGCGGCGGGTGAGAACGACCCCTCATCCGCCTTCGGCACCTTCTCCCCGTTCACAAAGGGAGAAGGCCGCGCCAATACCGGATGCGCGACAATCGTCCGGTCCCTCCCCCGCCCATACCGCCGCTCCATCTCATCGCGCATCCACTGCTGCTGCACGATCACGAAATCGTTCTTCGCCAGATTCACGCGATAAAAGAATCCGTACAGCAGGCGAAACACTTCGAAGCGCGGATCGAGCAGCCATCGATGCGGGCCGTCGTAAAACGGAGCGGGGTTGTGGCAATAAACGATGCGCCGTTTCGCGCGCACGTTCGGCGTCAGATCCTGCAGGGAGATCCACACATCGATCTCACGTCCGCGCGACCATCGTGCGAACCAGACGTACTCGTAGTAGAGGCGCACGAGCCAGTTGCGGCGCACGTGCGGGAGCTCGATCCATTCGAGATTCGGATGAGGCGCGATATCGCAGTACAGCTCGCGGCGATGGCAGAACACGATCACGCGAAAGTCTCCGCGCGTGAAGCGTTCCGAGGCGCGCAGGGCCGCGAGAAGCTCTCGGGCGACGGTGAGCGGGCCGCCGAGGAAGAGGTTGGTGGCCGAAACGACGATGGTCTGCATGCCGGTGCTCGGTTAGGATGACGCCAGCGGCATCGTCGCGCCCGGTCCCGAGAATAACATGTCGAAAAATGACGTCGCCGCGGTCATCGTTACGTTCAACAGCGCGGCGACGATCCACGAATGCATCCGCAGCGTGCTCGCGTCGCCGGCCGTGCGCGAAGTCGTGATCGTCGACAACCGTTCCGCGGACGACACGCTGGCGCGCATTGCAACCTTCACCGATGACCGCCTGCGCGTGATCACGATGCCGGAGAACGTCGGCTTCTCGCGCGGTGTGAATCGCGGCGTCGCCGAGACGACCTCGCCCCTGCTCGCGATCGTCAATCCCGATGCAGCGTGTCACGACGGCACGATCGAGATCCTCCGCGACGCCATCGCCTCGCGCGAGTTCTGGGCCGCGGGACCGGCACTCATCAACTCACGCGGACTGCGCGAACGCTCCGCGCGCGCGTTTCCCGTCGAGCGCAACGCTCTGCTCAACTGGCGCTATCTGCAAGCCGCGCCGCGCACGAAGAACAAACACGTCGCATCGTTCCTGATGCTCGATCGCGACCTCCACGACACGTTCGCATGCGACTGGCTCTCCGGCGCATTCATCCTCGCGTGGCGCGATGTGTTCGATGAACTGGGCGGCTTCGATCCCTCGTACTTTCTGTATTACGAGGATGTCGATCTCTTCCGCCGCGCACGCAACCGCGGCTATGTCTGCTGCTACGTAGGCGCAACGTCCGCCGATCACGCCATCGGACACTCGTCGAACACGATCCCGATTCGCGCGGGGTTACGTCGAGTCGCCGGATTCATTCGCTATTACAGGACGCACGTGCGCACGAGCATCCTGTCCGACATCCGCCTCGCGTTCTATCTCGCCGCGGGGATTCTCTTTCTCGAAGTGCTCGCGCCGCTGCGAAGCAAGAGCAGCGTGAGACATCGGGCGTGAATTGGTTGTCGGTTGTCGGTTGTCGGTTCTCGGTTCTCGGTTCTCGGTTCTCGGTTCTCTGTGGTGCTCGCCCTGAGGCACAGTTTTCTCGGTTGTCGGTTCTCCGATTCCTGCCATTCTCGCCGTAAGGCACAGACAACCGACAACCGACAACTGACAACCAATTCACACTCCTCCCGGACACGGAAACGCGGTCGGCTTGAACGCTGCCGGATCGAAGTGACTGCGAATCGCGCGCTCGGCCATCGTGTAGCCGAAGTTGATCAGGCGATTCTGCACGTCGTTCTTCAGCTCGGCGAGACGCGTCGAAACGCGCGCGAGCTCCTCCGCCTTCGCATCATCGGCCGGCAGTCCCGGCACGGGATACTTCGACGGCTTCGTCCACATGCCCCAATACGTACCGGTATGCGGATCGTCTTCGCTCGTGAACGCGCTCAGGATCTGTCGCTTGCGCAAACTGCGCACCTGGTTGTCGATCGTCCCCGTGATCCGAATCGAGTGCTGCACCCAGATCCCGCTCGGATTCTCCTCGGACTGATAGTGGCCGCCGCCATCGCTGACGAGCACGCGTTTGCAGCGCTTCCACGCCGTCTCGATGCCCATGTTGTCGTACACGCCGCCGTCCGTCAGCACGACTTTCGTCGTGAACGGCGGGCGACCGCACTGCTGCGTGTTGAGCTGCGACCATTGGCCGTGATTGAAATCGAGCCGCGCCGGCGAAAGCACCGGCGGGAACGCCGAAGACGCCGCCACGGCCTCGGCAACTTTCGTGGTCGGATTGTTGATCATGCCGACGCGCCAGTCCGCGATGTACGGCTTCGAGAAACGGAATAGCGATCCCGTCTGCACGTTCGTGGCGTTGATCACGAAGCGTGGCTTGTCGACGAAATCCTGCAGCGTCGCATCGCCGAAGAGAATGTTGCGATAGCTCTTGATGACCTTGTCGCTGACCGATGTGCCCGGCGTGAGGAGGCCTTTGATGACCGATCCCGCGTCGACGGTCGTGCTGGCCATCTTCCGCACCGGCACGACGACGACGTTGCCGAAGTTCGTGGCCTTGCCGGTCGCATCGAACGTGAGGTCTTTCCAACGCGTCGCCAGCACGCCCGCTGTGATCGAGCCGCCGGAAACGCTCGACACGCGATCGAGCTTCGGCAGATAGCCGGTGTCGTTCAGATACCAGAGCGTGCCGAGGTGGAAGAGCATCGCGCGATAGCCCCCGCCGGAAAGACAGAGCGCGAGGATGTCCTCGAGTTTTTCGTCGCTGCCTGCATCGCTCGTGAGCGGAAGCTCGCCGTTGGGCATGGGACCTCCAGTTGTCTGATGGGTCCCATTCTACGCGCGCGAACTAAGATAGAGCGATGATCGCGGACGAGGCTGCTGCCGAAACATCGAGCCTGGAAACACTGGAGCAGGTGTTTCGATGGGGACTCGCGCGCTCGCCGCGAGTGTTGCCCGGCGACGTCGTCATGCAGGATGAATACACGCACGATGTGATCTTCACCGCGCCCGACGGCTCCACGCTCGTGTTCGACACCACGTGACTCGGCGCGGTCCAATCGGTCTCGGTCTGGGACCACGCGCCGACTGCCGACGAATTGCTGTCCGCGAGAGTGGCCGCCGGCTGGCAACCGACCGCGAGTCCACTGCAGAGCGGCGATGTCGTTCTCGGGCATGCGGCGTGTCTTGCTCGCAAATAGCACGCACGCGGATTGCACGCCACGTTACCCTGTCATTGTTCGGAGGAAACGCATGGCCACAGTCACCTGGCAGATCGATCCCGCCCACACCAGCGTCGAGTTCGCGGTGAAGCACATGATGTTCACGACCGTGCGCGGCAGGTTCAAAGACGTGAAGGGCACGATCGAAGCGGATGAAGAGAATCCCGATCGCTCACGCGTCAATATCGAGATCATGGCAGCGAGCATCGATACCGGCGTGGCCGATCGCGATACGCATCTTCGCTCCATCGATTTTCTCGACGTCGAGAACTATCCGACGATCACGTTCCGCAGCAATCGCGTCTCGGGCGCCACGATGAAAGAAGGCGACGCCTTCAAGGTCACGGGCGCGCTCACGATCCACGGCACGACGATGGAAGTCACTCTCGATTGCGTCTACGAAGGCATGGGCAAGGACCCATGGGGCGGCATCCGCGCTGGCGCGCGCGCCACGACGACGATCGACCGTCGCGACTGGGGCCTGAAGTGGAATCAGGCGCTGGAGACAGGCGGGATTCTCGTCGCGAATGAGGTGAGGATCGAGGTCGAGGTGCAGGCGGTGAAGCAGGTGGCGGCAACGGCGTAAATCGTCATTCGACGAGCGTCTCGGACACAGGGCTGTTGTTCGACAGAACGAGCGGTCGGTCCGAAAGGATACGACTGCGTCCCTTCTCTCGGCCGCTAACGGTATGGGAGGTCGGCACGGGCTTCATGAAACGGGAGCTTACGAAGACAACCAGTAGATCGAGAACGATGTACAGAATCCCGACACCAGCCGGCGGATTCGCCGACTGAAGTCCGACGTACGGCACGATTGCTGCCCACTGCCAGTTCCCATTGGCGGTTCCGGCAAGTTCCAGCAGAATCGTATAGCTGAAACAAGCAGCAAGCAGCAGACGGTTGCTCGAGAAACGCAGAAGAGCCAAAGCTCCAACCCACCAGAGAAAACCCCACGTGTCGCCGAACACAATGAGACTTCCGATCGCGATTACGGATCCACCAATGAGCACCACGCGAGAGATCGCTCGCGCATGTCGCCGGACACCTGACTGCATCGACGTCTCTGCCGCGAGCAGATAGAACAGGCCATGCCCTGGCGGGACGTAAAGCGGGATGACGGCGTGACTGTAAGAGTAGAGCTTCCATCCAAGCGACAGCACGACCTCTCCGACGGTGGCGATCACGATTGCGCAGATGATCTGTCGACGATCAATGCTTGAACGCCGAGCGAAATACACCAGGAATGCCGCGGTTGCTCCCCCGAGCAGGAGCTGAGGCACAAGCCCCTTTCGATCACTCAGCAGAATGAGCGCCATGAATCCAGTGGACGCCGCGACGAAGACCACGAATTGACGATGCGTCATTGGACGCGCCGCACGTCCGTGTCGTTCGGCACGTCCGTCGCCCCTCCCCAATCCTCCGGAGCCACATCCTCAACCGTCTCCGAAAACGTCCACACATGCCCGCCAATGTCCTGCACCGTGTACTGCTTCTCCCCATACGGAAACGCAGCCGGCTCGTTCACGACTCGCGCACCCGCATTCACGGCACGCTCGCGATGATGTTCGACATCCTCGACGCGAACCATCACTGACGCAGGCGAAGCATCCGAAGATTGCGTAACAACGACCGCCCCGTCCCCGAACACGAGCTGCGAGCGATGCTCGCCAATGCGCAGTCGCTCGCGAAATCCAAACGCGGTGCACAGCCACCGAACCGCTTCGCGCACGTCCGGATACGCAAGCACCGGGATCACGGAACACGCGGGCATCGAGCGATTCGCACGGAACGGAACGGTCATCGCCCGATCCTACGACAGAGCTTGACATGTGACCATCTGGTCACCTATTCTCCGCACCATGATCGATGACGATCTCGTCTTCAAGGCACTCGCGGATCGCACGCGACGGTTCCTGCTCGATCTGCTGTTCGTCCGCGACGGACGCACGCTGACAGAGCTCGAGTCCGAGTTGGAGATGACCCGCTTCGGCGTGATGAAACATCTCAAAGTGCTCGAAGGCGCAGGGCTGATCGTCACGCGGTGGAAGGGGCGCGAGAAGCTGCACTACCTCAACTCGGTACCCATTCGACTCATTCACAACCGGTGGATCGACAAGTACACCGAGCGCCAGGTTTCGGCGCTCGCGGATCTCAAATCTGGATTGGAGGAAAAGGAATGGCAGAAGAGCAGGAAACAAAAGACAGCGTGACGACGCAGATCCACGAGATCTACATCAAGGCGTCGCCCGAGGCGATCTGGGACGCGATCACGACGCCGGAGTGGAGCGCGAAATACAGCTATGGCGGACTGGTCGAGTACGACCTCCGTCCGGGCGGTGCCTATAAAGCGCGCGCCAATGAGGAAATGATCTCGTTCGGGATCCCCGAGGTCGCGGTCGATGGCGAAGTCATCGAGAGCGATCCGCCGCGGAAACTCGTGCAGACGTATCGGTTCCTCTTCAGCGAGGAACACAAGAGCGAAGGCTTCACGCGGCTGACGTGGGAGATCGAGCCGACGAAATCCGGATTCACGCGACTCACGGTGACGCACGAGCTCGAAGGCGCCCCGATCATGGCAACCATGGTGGGCGGAAAGTTCTCCGAGGAGGGCGGCGGCGGCTGGAGCTGGATTCTCAGCGACCTCAAGACGCTGCTCGAAACCGGCAAATCGATGGGCACCTAATTCACTTCAACTCGTACGTTGTTTCCAATCCCACCGCCGAGTTGGGCCCGATCCGCAAACGGAACTGGCCTGGCTCGGCGGTCAATATTTTTCCCTTCCAGAACGAGAGCTGCTCGCGCGTGATCGTGAATTCGACACGCTGCGTTTCGCCGGCCTTCAATGCAATCCGTCGATAGTCTTTCAGCTCACGCACAGGGCGCGAAACGCTCGCAACAACATCGGTGATGTAGAGCTGCACGACTTCTTCTCCATCGCGCGAGCCCGCATTACGCACTGCGATCGACGCAACGTTTCCATTGATCTCGACATCGCTGTACTCGAATTTCGTGTACGTGAGTCCGTGCCCGAACGGATAAAGCGGACCGATCGGCACATCGATGTATTTGTTCGTGAATTTGTTCGCCGGATCCGCGGGACGTCCCGAGGGCAACTGCGCGTAATAGATCGGCACCTGTCCCGTCGCGCGCGGAATCGTCACCGGCAATCGTCCCCCCGGCGCCGCGTCCCCAAACACCACCTCGGCCAACGCAGCAGCACCCTCGATCCCCGGAAACCAAACCTGCAGAATCGCGGGCACGTGCTCCGCGGCCCACGCGAGCGCGAGCGGCCGTCCCGACAACACGAGCAGCACGACCGGCTTGCCAGTGCTCACGAGCTCTTCGAGCAGACGCTGCTGCGATTGCGACAACTCGATCGACGCACGCGACGCGGCCTCGCCCGACATGTCGCGATTCTCACCGAGCACCGCCACGATCACATCCGCGCGGCCCGCGGCCTCTGCGTCATTCGCAAGCATCACTTTCGCGGTACCTGCGGCAGCGCGCAAGCCTTCGAAGATGCTGATCGCGTCTTCCGCTTTTCCTTCCGCGGCCCATGATCCGAGGAGATCGACGCGCGATTCGGCGAGCGGGCCAACCACGGCGATCGTTCCCGCGTCGCGCCGTAGCGGCAACACATCGCCTTCATTCCTGAGCAGCACGAACGACTGCCGCGCCACACGACGCGCCGCATCGCGATTCTCGCGCGTCAACATCGTCGCCGCCGTACGCGATGCATCGGTGAATGGATCGTCGAACAACCCCGCCGCGACTTTCGCGCGCAACACGCGACGCACGGCTTCATCGATCGTCGCCATCGAGACGCGCTTGTCGCGCACGGCGTCGCCGAGGGTCATGTAGCTGCCGTCCACCATCGCCATATCGACGCCGGCGTTGATCGCGGCAACCGCTGCATCGCGTGGCGCCGCAGCGACGCGATGATGGATCAGCTCCGTGACCGAGGACCAGTCACTGACGACGAAACCCCTGAAGCCCCACTCGCCGCGCAACACGTCCGTCAACAGAAAACGATTGCTCGTCGCCGGCACGCCATTGACCGTATTGAACGCCGACATGAACGTCGCCGCGCCCGCCTCCGCCGCCGCGCGGAACGGCGGCAGATAGACGTCGCGCAATGTCTGTTCGCTCATCTCCACCGTGCCGTAATCGCGTCCGCCCTCGACGCCGCCATACGCCGCGTAATGCTTCGCGCACGCGAGCAGGCCATTGTTCTGAAAGCCGCGCACGTACGCGGCCGCCATCAACTTGCCGAGGTGCGGATCCTCGCCCGCCCCCTCGGAGATGCGACCCCATCGCGGATCGCGCGCGATGTCGACCATCGGCGCGAATGTCCAGCGGATGCCCGCCGCACGCGCCTCGCGCGCAGCAACGCTCGCGGAAAGCTCGGCGAGCGATGGATCCCACGTCGCGGCGATGCCGAGGGGGATCGGGAAGATCGTGCGATATCCGTGGATGACGTCGTGTCCGACGAGCATCGGGATCTTCAAACGCGATCCCGCCAGCACCGCGCGCTGCAGTTCATTCACGCGCTCGGCGCCGCCGCCGTTGAGGATCGAGCCGACGTGTCCGTTCTTCAACGCCGGCTGCAATTCGGGCTGATCGGGCACGTACTGGCTGAGCTGGCCGAGTTTTTCTTCGAGCGTCATCTCCCGGATGAGCTTCTCGATATCCGGCGGCGCGGCCTGCAATGCAGTGGCGAAAACGATGGCGAAGAGGAACGCGTGACGTCGCATTCCGTTATCTTCCCTCATCGCATGCGCATCGTCATCCTGACGCATCATCGCGAGGCACGTCCCCCCTCGATCTCTACGTCCTCGGATTGCTCGCGGAGCTCTGGCGCGAAGCCGGCTCGCGATCGGGCTCGACGCGCCATAACTGCGAGTTTGCATCCTCGTAGATCAACGTGAAGCCGGGCGCGGGCAACGCCAGATTCTTGCAGCGGTGTTTCACAACGAGCAGCATCTCGAGGCGCAACGCCGCGAGATTCGCGTGCATACGCGCCGCGTCGCGTCCATCGCCGAGGACTCGCTTGTAGGAGTACGGACCGTAGTAGTCGCCGAGGTACGTGCCGGGCGCGAACGACTTGAATTGCTCGCCGCCGCAGGTGTACAGCGACGCGTTCCCGGCACGTTGCAGCGCGGCGGCAACGTAGGGCTGACGATCCTGCGTGGCGATGCGATAGATCGCGTACGCGGGACCCGGAAGAAGCGCGAGAAGTCCGACGGTCACGAACAACTTGCGCGGCATCGGCTTCACTCGCGTCGCGCCATCGATGAGCACGAGCGGCAGCAGCGAGATCAGATAGCGCGAATCGCGCGGCATGAACGTGAACAGAAACAGATAGAGGACCGTGCTCCACGATCTCCAGCCGAACGCGAGCAGCGCCAGCGAGAAGAACGGCGTGTACGGCGGCTGGAAGCCTGCGCGATCTCGCGCGAAGATGATGTCGTACGGGATGCGCAGGAACCGCATGAGATGGTCGCCGTCGCGGTTCATCGCGATGTTCCAGTCGCTCGCGGAGAAGAACGGGAAAAGCGGATTGCCGCTCTCCGCGTAGATCCACGCGTACATCGGCAACGCGAGCACGAGCACGCCGAGGACGAACGGGAGCCGCCGCACTCTGAGGAACGCGACGCCCGCGAAATACAGACCGAGGTACTTCACCGAGCAGGCGGCGCCGAGGAAGAGACCGCCGATGAACAGCCAGCGATCTCGATTTTCTGTTTTCTCGATGCAGTAAAAACCGGTAGCAACGCACAGCGCGAGCGTCGTCTCGACATAAAGACTGGTCGCGAGATGCACGATGATCGGTGCGCCAAGAAACGCCGCCGCCGCGAGCCAGCCATTGTCGGTTCCGCGCAGCTTCCCCCACTTCACGAGCACGACCGCGGTGAGCAGCGCGGCAATCAGCGGAAGGATGTGCGTCGCGGAATCGCCGCCGACGAGATACAACGGCACCGCGAGCAATTCGCAGAGCAGCGGGAACACCGGAAATCGCAGCTCCGGCCGAAAGTCCAACCCATCCCTGGCGATCACGTGTACGAGCGGCAGGTGGTACATCGTCTCGTCGAACTGGATCGGCGGCAGCAGCGCCAGAATCACCAACGGAACGATGACGATCAGCGCGAGAACGACGAGGAGCGCTCGCGTCCGGTTACTTGTGCTCATAGCGGTCGATGATCTCGTCCGACGGACCATCGGCGATGACGCTGCCCTGCTGCAGCCAGATCGTGCGCGAACAGAGATGACGAATGACCGCGAGCTCGTGCGACACGACGACGACCGTCGAGCCGGCCTTCACGAAACGTTGGATGCGCTCATCGCAGCGTTCGCGGAATGCAGCGTCGCCGACCGCGAGAATCTCATCAAGCAGAATCGTTTCGGCGTCGACAGCGGTCGCGATCGAGAACGCGAGCCGCGCGACCATGCCGGTCGAATACGTCCGCAGCGGCGCGTCGATGAACCGTTCGAGACCGGAGAACGACACGATCTCGTCCATGTGCGCTTCCATCTGGGCGTGCGTCCGTCCGAGGAGGGCGCCGTTGAAGAAAATGTTCTCGCGGCCGGAGAGCTCGACTTCGAATCCCGTTCCGAGCTCGAGCAGCGGCGCCATCGTGCCGCGGCTCACCGTGACGCCAATGGTCGGCGTGATGATGCCCGCGGCGACGCGCAGCAACGTCGATTTGCCTGCGCCGTTGCTGCCGATGATGCCGACCGATTGGCCTGGCTCGATGCGCAGCGATACGTCGCGCAGTGCGTAGACGAGCGAGTCGTCGCGTTTGCGGACGACGGTGCGGACGGTGAACTCCTTCAGCGATCGGATGCGGTGCAGCCGATACGCGACGCTCACGCCGTGCAGTTCGATTGCGGCTTCAGACATGCGCATGAAAACGCGGCGCGAGCCGGCTGAAGATCATCCAGCCGAACGCCACGGAACCGATCGCCATCACGACGGCGAGCGTCATCGTCAGTTTCGAGGGAAGGATGCCGTAGTAGATCGGATCGCGCACGATCTCGAGCACGTACGCCATCGGATTGAGCGCGAACCAGGGCCGCCAGCCGTCGGGGATGATCGTGATCGGATAGATGATCGGCGTGAGGTACATGAGCGCGGGGAGCGCGGCCTGCACCATCTCACGCACGTCGGCAAAGAACACCGAGACGGCGGACAGCGCGAGCGAAACGCCGAACGTGAACAGCGCGAGGATCAGCAGGCTGACGGGCAGAAAGAGGAGTGTCGGTCGTAACGGCGCGCCGCTGATGATCATGATCACGAGCAGCATCACGACGGACAGTGCGAGATTGATGAGGCCGGAGATCGTCGCCGCGAGCGTGAAGACGGACGGCGGGACGCGCACGCGTTTCATCAGCGGGCCGTTCCACGCCACCGACGTCATCACCTGCGTGACGGTCTGCGCGAAGAAGATCCACGCGATGTACTCGGAGAGGAAGTACGTCTCGTAATGCGGCGTCTGAAAGCGGAAGACGTTCGAGAAGACGATCAGGAAGATGAGCATCATCAGCAGCGGATGCAGCATCGTCCAGAGAAAGCCGAGGACGGAGCGTTTGTAGCGGATGGTGAGGTCGCGATGGACGAGCTGCCACGCGAGATGGCGATGGGCCAGGAGGTCGCGCACCTCGCTCTTGAGCCGCAGCGGCTCGCCGGCGGCGGTGCGGCGCACGGGGATTTCGGTGGAGACCGAGGTCACGGCGTGCTTTGTACGCGAAGATGGGCCGTCTGTCATCCCGAGCGTGAGCGAGGGACCCGGGCGGGCGGGGCATCGAGGAACGTGCATTGCGCCCCGCCCGCCCAGGTCCCTCGCTCCGCTCGGGATGACGCGCCCGTAGAATGCGTGGCGTGGGCGTGGACGTCGACGTCATCGTTCCCGTCTTCGGGGCGGCCGAGGATCTGGAGCGCTGCCTCGCCAGCGTCGCGGTGACGACCGACCTCATGCGGCATCGTTTGATGCTCGTGATCGACGGTCCGCAGGAACCGCGCGTCGAGGAAATCGTACGCGCGTTCCCCAACGCGCAAGTGTTGCGCAATGAACAGCGACTCGGGTTCGTGCGCAGCGTGAATCGCGGCATGCGCGAGTCGACGCGCGACGTCGTCCTGCTCAACAGCGACACGATCGTGACGCCGCGCTGGCTGGAGAAGATGATCGATGCGGCGACGTCGAATGAGAAGGTCGGGACGGTGACGCCGTTCTCGAACAACGCGACGTTGTGCTCCGTACCACAGCCGTTCGAGGAAAACCTGCTGCCGAGCGGCTACGACGTGAATGCGTTTGCGGCGTTGATCGAGCGCGTTTCTGCACGCGAGTATCCACGCATTCCGACCGGTGTCGGCTTCTGCATGTTCATTCGTCGCGCGCTGCTCGATGAGATCGGCCTGTTCGACGAGGAGCACTTTGGCCACGGCTACGGCGAGGAAAACGATTTCTGCGTGCGTGCGTCGCAACGAGGCTGGCAGCATCTGCTCGATGACGCGACGTTCGTGTATCACGCGGGCAAACGGAGCTTTCGCGCGGAGGCACAGGAGCATCAGCGACGCGGCGCCGCAGCATTGCAGCGTTTGCATCCGGACTACCTCACGACCATTGCGCGCTTCGTGAAATCCGATCCGGTTACGCCGACGCGCAAACGCATCCATGAGGCGCTTCGCAATCGACCGGGTCTTTCGTTGAAGGTCGCGCATCTCGTGCATGGGTGGCCGCCATTCGCGCGTGGCGGCAGCGAGTTGTACGCGCAGTGGCTCGTGCAGGAGCAGCTGCACGATCGCGAGGTCTCGGTCTACGCGCGCCTCGCCGATCTCGAGCGCGGGAAAGGCGAAGCCGTCGAGCTGCGCGATGACGGCGCGCGCGTGCGGCTCGTCACGAACAACTTCCTGCAGCGCGATCCGTTCTCGCGCAATGCACTGCGCGATCGCGATCTCGAGCGCGACTTCGCGAAGTTTCTGCGCGAGGAGCGGCCGTCGCTGCTGCACGTGCATCACCTCGCCGGACACGCGTTCTCGCTCGTGCGCGTCGCGCGCAAGCTCGGCATCCCGATCGTCCATTCGCTGCACGACTGGTGGTCGCTCTGCGCACGCGTCAATCTCTTCGACAAGGACGGCCGGCGCTGCAGCGGCCCCGCGCTGACGAAATGCGCGCGCTGTGCAACGCTCACCCGCGTTCCGCCGGCCACCATGACGAACCTGGGCATGCACGGATTTCGACGCGCCGCCGCGCGTGCGGCGCTCGCGCATGCGGACGTGTTCGTGATGCCATCGCAGGCGATTCGCGACGACTTTGCCCGCGAGGGAATCCTGCCGCGCGGAAGACCGGTACACGTGATTCCGTACGGCATCGACCTCGAACCGCGCACGGAGCCGAAGCCGCACGCGCGATGGCCGCTGCGTTTCGGCATCGTCGGCGTGGTGCTGCCCCACAAAGGGTTGCATCTCGCCGCGGAAGTGTTCCGCGACATCGACCCATCGCACGCGACGCTCCACATCTGGGGCAACACGAACGCCGATCCCGACTACACGCGCACGCTCCCACCTTCATCGCTCGAAGGAACGTTCAACGAAGTCGAGAAGGATCGTGTCTTCGATTCGATCGACGTGCTGCTCATGCCTTCGATCGGACTGGAGTCGTTCGGTCTCGTCGCGCGCGAAGCGATGGCGCGCGGCGTTCCCGTGATCGCCGCGAATGACGGCGCGCTGCGCGAGCTGTTCCCCGACGGACGCGGCGGCGCGCACTTTCACTCCGGTGATGTCGAATCGCTGCGCGATGTCGTGCTGTCGATCATCGACAACCCGTCGCGCATCGATGCATGGTCGCGCGACATGCCGCGTCCGAAAAGCGCAGCCGCACATGCAGCGGAGATTGATGCGGTCTACGCGTCGCTGGAAAAACGCAGACGATGATCGACCTCGTGCGACGCGTCATCGCCGGCGAAGGCGTCGCATCCGCGATGCGACGCGCGCGCGGCCGCGCCCTCGAAGCAATCACGCAGTGCCTGCTGCTTCTGCGCGGACGCTTCGTCCGCGAGCTCCCCACGTTTCCGATCCTCAACATCCTCTCCACCCCCGCCACTCCCCGCCTCGGCGGCATCCAGATCCACCTGCTCGCGCGCCTGCGTGCCGAGCGCGCGTTACGGCCGGTCGCGCTGCTCACGCCCGGCACGCTCTTTCTGTCGCAGCCGCGTCCGCACGCGCGCCGCGTCCGTGCAAACGACGGCGCGTTCGTCGACGCCGTGCATGAAGCGATCGCCATCACAGGCGCGCGCGTGCTTCACATCGAAGGCGCGTACGGCATCCCGGTCGACGGCGTGCTTCGCCTCATCGATGAAGGTCTCGACGTTGTGCTCAGCCTCCACGATTTCGCGCTGATCGCGGACGACCCGCATCATCTGCACCCCCCCTCCGCCCCCCACCTCCTCGGCAGAAAGCTGCTCCAGCGCGCACGCGCGGTCGTCTATCCATCACGCTTTCTCGAGCTCGCGCATGACCACCCGGGCGCGATCATTCCCGCAGGGATTCCACCGGTCGAGCGTCCGACGCGATCGAAACACGCGCATCCGCCGCGCATCGCATTCGCCGGCAGCGTGCAGCCGCGCAAGGGCGCACATCTCATCCGACCGATCGTCGAATCGCTGCGCGGACGCGGCATCGAGTGGTTCGTCTTCGGCGGCGGCAACACGGACGTGCTGAATGCACTGCGCACTGAGACCGACGTGCGGATTCATGGGCAGTACGCGATGGGCGAGCTGCCGCAACTGCTCGCGAAAAACGACATCGACCTCGTGCTGCTGCTGTCGATTGAACCGGAGCTCTACAGCCTCACGCTGTCCGAATCATGGCTGGCCGGTGTGCCGGTCCTCGCGTTCGCGCACGGGGCGATCGAAGAGCGCGTGTCCGAAGAAGGAGGAGGGGTGCTCGTGCCTCTCGAAGCGGGTGCGAGCGGCGTCGTGGAAGGAATCGAGCGATGGTTGATCGATCGGAAACTCCCGCCCGTTCCGACGAACATCGCCACCGCTGAGGACGCGGCGCGGGCGTATGCCGAGCTATATCACCGCCTATTGCTCGAGTAAGCCGATCGAATACTCGCTCTGTACGAGCCCGCTTTCATAGTGCCGCGTCATGACGTGACGCAGACGAACATCGTGCGGCAATGAGCCGAAGAGCGGGATCCCCTCTCCAATGAGCACAGGAACGCGCGTAATGATCAGGCGCTGGATCTGACCCGCTCGCAGAAACTCCTGAATCGTGATTCCGCCGTCGACATAGAGGTGCTGTGCGCCGGTCGCGGCGAGTTGCGCAACGATCTCCGCAGGTGAGCCGCTCATCTGCTCCACAACGCCGCCAACCACGACCGACAAATCAATCGGCTGATGACTCAGCACGACGACGCGCTTGTCGCCATACGGCCAGGCATCGAAGCCCATGACCGTCTCGAACGTTTTTCGTCCGATGACAATGGCATCGACGCTGGCAATGAATTCGGTGTAGCCGTGTTCCTCGCCGCCGCCGACGGGCAGCCAGTCGAGATCGCCGTTCGCGCGCGCAATAAAACCGTCGACACTCGTGCCGATGAAAACAGTGACTGTCATGAGTCATATCATCCTCGCAATGATCCCCTTCACCAACAACCCCCTCGATCGCGCCGCGGACAAACGCAAGGACGCGGACTGGCTGCACGCGCGGCTCGACGATCCGTTGACGGTCTTCATCGCGATGCGTGACGGAAAGCCACTCATCCGCGATGGCGCACTGGCGCATGTCATCACTACACCAACCGACACGCCCCTCTTTCTCGGCACGTTCGATGACATCGCGTACTTCGCGACCGAATCCGAAGTCGACGATACGTTCGAAGATTTCCGAGCCGTTGCTCTCACACTGCCACCGACCGATGCCGCGATCGCCGCGACCGCGCGCAGTCTCTTCGAATGGCATCGCCGCCATCGCTTCTGTTCCGTCTGCGGACAACCATCGCAGATCGCGGCAGCGGGATGGCAGCGCGTCTGCCCCGCGTGCAGCGCGGAGCATTTCCCGCGCGTCGACCCCGTCGTGATCATGCTGCCGCTCTTCGGCGACCGCTGTCTCCTCGGACGCCAGGGCATCTGGCCGAAAGGACGAATGTCCGCGCTTGCCGGATTCGTCGAGCCCGGCGAGACAATCGAAGAAGCATGCGCGCGTGAAGTGAAGGAAGAAGCCGGCCTGATCGCGACGCGCGTCACGTACTTCGCGAGTCAACCGTGGCCGTTCCCGTCGTCACTGATGATCGGACTCTTCGCCGAAGTCGCGAGCGATCACGCGATCGCAGATGGCACGGAGCTCGAGGAAGTGCGCTGGCTCACGCGCGAGGAAGCACGTGCGGTGCTCGAAGAGCGCCACCCCGAGGTGCTGCCGCCGTCGCAACTGGGGATCTCGCGGTATCTGCTCGAAGCCTGGGCGACGTCATAAAGGTTTGGAGTGCGGCGGCCGCAGCCGCCGCTTTTGTATGTTCGTGCGCCGGGCTGTCGCATACGAAAGCGGCAGCTGCGGTTGCCGCACTCCAAACTTCGATACGATGCCCCCATGCGCCTGACCCGCTTCCTCACGCAGCTCATCAGCGAAACGAGCGGCCTCTCGCTCGAAGACACGCTGGTGCTGGCCGAACAGGCCAACGCGCATCCCGACGACCTCGCCGTGATCCGCGATTTTCGTGACCTCCTCGGGCGATTCCGGCTCGATCAGATTCCGCTCGAGCCGCTGCTCGATCATCCGTTCTCCGTCGCGTTCGAAGGGTTCTTTCGCGCGTTCCCGATCCCGTTTCGCGACGAGCACATCCACCTCACCGGCTCACTCGATGCGAGCTTCGTCTATCCGCGACTGGCGAAGCTGCTCGATGGTCCGCAGCGCGCGTTGTACGAAGCAAAGATCGCCGAGGTGTACGGGAGGGAGAGTTTGCCGATCCGTGGGGAGGCGGATGTCGATCGACTGATCCGGCTCGGCGAAGGCGAGCGCTTCGATCGCTACCTGAAAATTCTCTACCTGCCGAAGCTCGTGCTCACGGATCGCGATGCGCATCGCGACGCCGCGTATAACATGGCCAGCCGGCTCTGGCGCACGTCGAACGTCGGCTCGCTGCGGCTGAAGTTCACGCTGATGCGCGAGACCACCGACTCGACGGAACAGATTCCGGGTATCGAGAACATCACGCCCGAAGACGTCGTGATGGGGTTGTACGACGGATTCCGCGCGTTTCAGCAGGAGCAACCGCTGTTCCGTTTCATTCTCTCGCCGAGCTTCCGCAAAGAGCCGGGCTTCTTCGACGCGACACGCTATCCATCGAAGCGCGCGAGCTTCGAAGATCAGGTGCGACAGATCATCGCGCTGATCAAAAAACATCCCGAGCTCACCGACGTGCTCAATGAAGTCGACACGGTCGGCAACGAGCGCGGGTTTTATCGCAAGACGCATTTTCAGGAAATGCGTGTCGGCATGCGCAAGCTGCAGGGCTACGGTTTCCGTACGCGCAGCCATCACGGCGAGACGTGGAACACGCTGCGTCAGGGCGTGCAGGCCGTCGACAACGCCATGAATATCTGGCACGTCGACGCCATCGAGCACGGCCTCAGTCTCGGCATCAATCCGAATTTCTACTTCCACGCGTTGCTGCAACGCATGCTCCGCGCGAACGCGAATCGCGAGGCCATCAAGACCGGCTCGCGCGAGCACGCGGAGATGATGGACATGGACTGGAGTGGCCGCGAAAGCATCCGCGACAAGCTGCTCAACGGCGAGCCGCTCAACGGCGAGGAATGCATCCTCGCGACGAAAACAAAGTTCCATCACGCGGGCGAAGTCGAGCACTACCAGCACGACGTGCTGAATCGGATGATCGACAAACGCCTCACGCTCGTGTCGCTGCCGTCATCGAATAAGAAACTCACCGGCGCGCTCGCGGACTACAAAGATCACCCGTTTTCGTGGTGGGAAAAGAAAGGGTTGCGACTCGGCGTCGGCACTGACAACGACATCACGCTCAACACGAGCTTCCTGCGCGAGATGCTGATTCTGCTGTACACGGATCCGCTGGAGTTGAAGATCACGAAGCTGCTGATCGTGACGACCGGGGAAACGCGGAGGCCGTATTTGTCGCATCTGTTGTGGCAGATGAGGAAGCGGTGCGAGCGGGAGTAGTCTCAGAGTCTCAGAGAGTGTGATGGCGACCTCCTCTGAGACTCTGCGACTCTGAGACTCTGAGACTCTGCGACCCCAGAAACACCATGCCCACCCTCACACGCAGCAACGCCCGCAAACTGCTGATCTCGCACCTTGGCCTCACACGACCGATGGGTCGCGGCGCACGCGGCACTCGCGCGGTGCTCGATCGCCTTCGTTGCATTCAACTCGATCCGCTCGATGCGATCGGCACGAATGCGGATCTCGTCGTGATGGCGCGCGTCGACGACATCTCACGCGGCGACGTCTGGCGTCATCTCTTTCCTCGACACGCGTTCGAGCATTTCGCAAAGGAGCGCTGCATTCTTCCTGCGCAGTCGTTTCCGTACTATCGACGTCACGGGCACGAGGCGCAGACGCCGTGGTGGCAGCACGGCGAGCGCGAACGTCGCGTGCAGCCGCACCTCGTGAGCGCGGTTCTCGACGAGATCCGCGAGCATGGGCCGAGGAGCGCGCGCGAGCTCACGGATCACGGTTCCGTCGAGCCTCTCGACTGGAGCGGATGGAAGGGCACCGCGAAGGCGACGTCGATGGCCCTCGAGATCCTCTGGACGCGCTGCGACATCGTCGTCACCGGCCGCACGGAATCGGGCGTGAAGATCTACGACGTGCCCGAGCGCGCGTTCGGCGATGCACCGGCGCCGACGGAGACCTTTGCGCGATGGGCATTGCGCGAACGCGTGCATGCCGCGGGATTGCTCACGCGCGCGAGCGGCTCGATGTGGTCGATGCTCAGCAGCGTGCGCACGTCGTCCGTTGTCAACGAGATGCTCGCGTCGGGCGAGCTGGTCGAGGTGATGATCGAAGACTCGCCGCGACGCTATCTCGCGCTTCCGTCGTTCCTCAAAACGAAGCGCGCGCGCTACGACGATCGCGTCCGCATCCTCGGCCCGCTCGATCCGCTGCTGTGGGATCGCAACCTCGTGCGTCACGTCTTCGATTTCGATTACGTGTGGGAAGTGTACAAGCCGGCAAAGCTACGGAAATGGGGCTGGTACGTCTGCCCGCTTCTGCATCGCGACACGTTGATCGGACGCATCGAAGCGCGCATCGAGAAGAACAAGCTCGCCGTGAAGAAGCTGTGGCTCGAAGGCGAAGCCGACATGGACGCGATTCGCGCCGCGCTCGAACGTCACGCGGAAATGTGCGGCGTGAAGCTGGGCCGCGTGCCCGTTACTTCTCCGCGAGCGAGACCGTGAAGATCCCGTAGCGATCGATTTCCATGTCGAGCTTACGGAAGCCGGCGGCGCGCACGAGGTCGTCCATCTCTTCCTGCGTGCGGCGGCGCATGACCCACGGCTGGCCGTCGCGATTGGTGAGCACGCGCGCGATCATCTCGATCTGCGGATGCCACGGCTGCCCGGTGTAGACGAGGTAGCCGCCGCCGGTCATCGCGCGGGCGATGCCGCGCAACGAGCGTTGCACCATCGCGTTGTCGCCGAACAGCTCGTAGAGACCGGAGACGATGGCAATCGTCGGTGCGGGCGTGATCGCAGCGAGGTTCTCTTCGTCGAACGCGTCGCCCTGTTCGAAGCGCACGCGACTCGCGAGACCCATTTCTTCCGCGATGCGTTGGCCCTGCTCGACGTTCGCGGGCGTGAAGTCGCGGAGATACGCGGTCACGTTCGCGTCGCCGTCGTTCTTCATCGCATCGAGCACGTAACGTCCGCAGCCGGTCGCGACATCAAGGATGCGCGCATCGCGGCCGCTCGCGCGCGTTTTGTCGATCGCGTCGCGAAGCAGTTTCTCGAGATTGAGCTTGCGCTGGCGGATGCCGCGCCAGCCGACGCTGTCGAGATACGTGCGGTCGATCATCTTGCCGATGCCGAGGCCGCCGCGCGCTTCGTTTTCGTACACGTAATCGAGCGACCGGCCGGAGTCGAAACCGCTTTCCCATCCGAGGCGGACCCCGTTGCTCAGCTTTCCGAGTGTTTTGAGGGAAAGGCGCTGCACGCCGAACGCGACGTTCTTCAACAGCGACGCGGGACGCGAAAGCTCGGCGTGCTCGCGTTGGGTGTAGCCGTAGCGATCCGCGTCGACGAGCGGTGCGCGGGTTTCGTCGGAGGCAAACGCCTCGTTGATGAACGTGCGGATCTCATCGAGCACCTTGCTGCGCTCTGCTTCGTGCAGAAGGTCGTGGTACATGCCGTCGAAGATGCGCATGCGTTTTTTCTGCGACCCGAGGCGCTCGAAGAAACGTTGCTGCTCGCCGACGTCGACGACCCAGTCGGCGCCGCCGGAGAGCACGAGCGTCGGCACGCGGATCGCGCCGGCATCGGACGAGACGCGCTCGGCGGTTTCGTAGAGATCGAGGAGCACGTTCACTGCGATCGCGCGCGTGATGAGCGGATCGTCGGCGTAGCGTTTGGC
This sequence comes from Thermoanaerobaculia bacterium, assembly GCA_036009605.1. Lineage (GTDB taxonomy): Bacteria > Acidobacteriota > Thermoanaerobaculia > Gp7-AA8 > Gp7-AA8 > QHVT01. The sequence continues at coordinate 20,796 of DASYLL010000235.1, forward strand.
CTGCTCCGCGTCGTGCGTGAGCATCGTCGGCTTGACGTAGCTCTGCACATACGACCTGCGATCGCCGCGCATCGCCTGCAGGAGCGCGAGTCCTTTTCGCGCGAACGGAACGTACAGCTTCACTTTCAACGCAGGCGTGACGAGCACCATCGCGCGCACCGGCGGGGCGTAGTCATGCACCCACGCCGCGACCGTCACCGCGCCGACGCTATGTCCGACGATCACGATCTCTTCGAGCGGGATGTCGTTCTCTTCCGAAACGTGACGCACGAAGACGTCGAGGTCTTTCACGATGCGCGCAAAACTCGGCGCGTATCCGCGCTCCCCCGGCGACTTCCCGTGACCGCGCGCATCCCACGCGAACACCGCCGTGTCATCGAGCGCGAGCTCTTCGACGACGTCGACGAGTCGTCCCGAATGTTCGTGTCCGCGATGCACCATCACGACGGCGCGTCGCGCGTTCGGCGGCAACCACGCGCGATAAAAGAGCGAGGTTTGTTCGTCGGCGGGGAAGGTGTGTTCGGTTGGGGGCATGGTTCTCCGATCTCGAAGTCTTAGAGTCGTAGAGTCTTAGAGTCGTAGAGGCGCAAGAAGCGCAGCCCTCTAAGACTCTATGCCTCTAAGACTCTATGCCTCTAAGACTCTCTCTCTCTAGCGAAACCACCGCATCGCGCAACCGACCCGCCACCATCCGCGCCCCTTCCTTATCCGGAGCCAACTCCGCGAACGTCATCGGTTCTCCGATGCGCAATGTCAACTTGCGCGGGCGCGGGATGAATGCGCCTTTCGGCCAGGCGCGAAATGCGCCATCGAGAAAACAGGGAACGACGGCGATGTTCGATCCCGCGGTGAGAAATCCGATGCCGGGCTTGAACGCACCGAGCTCGCCGTTTGGTGAGCGTGTGCCTTCGGGAAAGATGATCAGCACGTGTCCCGGCGTTTCGAGCAGTTCGCGGCAGAGCGCGAGGCTGTCGCGCGGGTTTTCTTTGCGATCGAACGGCATCGCGTTCATGACGATCGCGGAGAACGCGATCGTTGGCATCGTCGTGAAGAAGTAGTCCTTCGCCGCGGCGGGATACGCGCGTTGAATCTGCGCGAGTGGCAATGCGGAGAGCAGCGTGATGGCATCGAGATGGCTGGCGTGATTGGCGATCAGCGCGAACGGACGATCGAGCGGCAGATGCTCGCGGCCGACGATGCGGAAGCGGTGATAGATCCGCATCCATACGCGCACGAACAGGTGCAGCACATAGCGCACGCCGTACACGAACATGTCCGGCTGACGCGGAAATGTCGACAGTTTTTCGAGCGGCGTTTTGTCGAAGTCCGCGGTCGGCTGGTAGTCCCACTCGTCCATCAGGCTAGGCCCACGAAGTACCGCGTCATGTGAAAGAACAGCGGCGCGACGTAGACCAGGCTGTCGATGCGATCGAGCACGCCGCCGTGGCCTTCGATCAGCGCGCCCATGTCTTTGATGCCGATGTCGCGCTTGATCACGCTGATCGAGAGATCGCCGAGCTGCGAGCCGACGCCGACGATGAGCCCCGCGAGAATCAGCTCGCGCGTTCCGAATCCTTCGAGTGAGAACCGGAAGATCCACGGCAGCGCCATCCCGACGAGCAACGCGCCGAACGATCCTTCCCACGTTTTGTTCGGCGAGATGTTGGGGCGCATCTTGTTGCGCCCGAACATCTTTCCAAACGTAAACGCGGCCACGTCACAGAGCGGCACGGAGAAGAGCAGAAAGAGGATCGCGCCCGCGGCATTGCGGCCGTTCGCGAGGAATGCGAGATGGCCGAACATCCAGCCGATGTAAATGAACCCGACGATGCCGAGGGCGATGAGCTGGAGCTGGCCCTTCGTTTTGTCGCGGAGGATCGGCATCAGCAGAATGCCCGCAACGACGTAAACGGGCAGCGCCATGAACATGCCGTACCAGCCGATGAGCGTCTCGCCCGGCGGGGAGATCAGCGTCACGATGGTGATGCCCGCGATGCCGAGGTAAACCCATCCGGTGATGAGCCAGTCGCGATAGAGGCCGGTGGCGCGCGCGAATTCCGTGAAGCCGGCGATGGCCACGATGCCGAAGAAAATGATTGTCGCGGTGCGGCCGAGGAGGATCGCCCCGATCACCAGCGGAATCATGATCAGCCAGCCGCGGAACGCGTGCCACGCATGCTCCGCGTTCTTCTTCAGACCCCACTTCAGAATGGCGATCGTGAGACCGGCGACCGCGAGCACGCTGCCGGCGATGATGAGATAGATGTGGATTGTCTGCATTGGTTGTCAGTTATCGGTTGGCGGTTGTCTGTGACTGGTCGCTCGAGCGGAGACTCGCAGACAACCGACAACTGAGAACCGACAACTCGTCATCTGAGCGCAGCGAAGATGCGATTCAGTCGGACGAGAATGGTGTGGATGCAGCCCGCGATGATCACCCAGTGCGTCCAGTCGATCAGCGCCCAGCCGGCCCACCAGAACTCCACATTCATGTGGACGAGGATGGACGTGCCGATCGCGCCGATGCTGAGCATGACCATGCGCCACGGCTTCGACATCACGCCGCTGAACTCGCGCTGCACGCCGACGGCCTGACCGAACAGTCCGACGTAGGCGACGAGCAGCGCCATGATCGCCACCCAGTACGCGAGGATCGTGTTGCACCAGCCGCTGTGCGCGATGCCGGCGAAGATCACGACGTCCGAGATGCGGTCGGGAAGATCGTTGATGATCTCCCCTTTCTTCGACGCCTTCCCGGCCGCGACCGCGACCATGCCGTCGAACATGTTCAGCCACAGTCGCAGGAACACGAATGCAACGCCGCCGATCAGGTACTTCGGATGATCGCCCGACCGCCAGAACAGCGTTGCGGCGATCAGAGCACTGACGATCGACGCGTACGAAAACACATCAGGATGAATGCCGGCGCGTACGGCGACACCCACCGCGGCGTGCGCAGTCGAGCGGAACAGATTCGCGATCGGTCGTCGCGACGACGGCGCGTATGTCACTCTTCCATCTCCATCCGCGCGGGCATCATCACGCGCATCACCGCTTCCTGCTGGAAGCGTTTGCGATACTCCGTTGCAATCTCGGCGACGGCGTTGCCGAGGCGCTCGTCGAGCGGGTGAATGATCTCGAGGACCATCACTTCCTCGCTGCCGCCGCGCCAGCGTCCCTGCGCGCGCCACATCGTGAAGCCCTGCGGAAAGCGCGGTTCGACGACTTCGTTGACGAACTTCTCGAGATCCGCCTGCGTGACCGTTCCGCCGCCGGGGATCGAGAGGCCGCAGAACAGGCGATCCGAGAGCACCGGACGCTCGACGGTCGGAGCCATCGACGCGCAGGCGGTCAGGTAGAGGGCGAGGACTGTTGCGGCGATGCGCATGGGCGTGTGGGGGCATTGTAAGGGAGCTGCGTCTTAGACTCGCAGAGTCTCAGAGGGGCGTGATCGCGAGTCTCTGAGACTCTGAGACTGTGCGACTCTGAGACTACGCTCTCGCGCCACTCACCCACTTATCATTCACCCGTGCACTATTCGTTGCGCCCCCGCATCCGCGTCGTCTCCGATGACGGCACGATCGTCCTCGGACCGGGCAAGGCCGATCTCCTCGACGCGATCGCACGCACGGGCTCGATTCGCGCGGCGGCGGAGGAGCTCGGGATGTCGTACATGCGCGCGTGGAATCTGGTGAAGACGATGAACGCAGCGTTCCGTTCGCCGCTCGTGGAGAAAGAGCGCGGCGGCGCGGGTCAGGGTGGCGCGCAGCTCACGACCGCGGGACAGAAAGTGCTGCGGCTCTATCGCAAAATTGAAGACAACGCGGCGCGTGCGACGGAGCCGCTCTGGGAAAAGATGAAGGAACAACTCTGATGAGCAGAATGATCGGTTTCGCTGCGGTTCTCGTGCTGTTGGCAGGGTGCGGTGGGGAGCCGAATCCGACGGGGACGAATGGCCCGGTCGCGTTTTCGACGGTGTACAAGAGCAAGACCTCGGCGATCGTGTCGCGGCGCGGGGAGATCGTGTCGCGCGAGTCGCGATGGATCGAAGTGTGGAACGAGATCACGGCCGGCCAGTCGCCGAGGCCGGCGTTGCCGCTCGTGAACTTCGAGAACGTGATCCTGATTTACGCGGCCGGCGGCGAGCTTGCGGAGATGTGCTCCGACGTGAAAGTCGATTCGGTGAACCGCGTGGACGGGTCGCTCGCAATCACGATCGCGGAGGAGCGGCGACCGTCGACGTGCGTCTGTCCGACGATCGTGTTGCGGCCGATTCACGTGGTGTCGGTGCCCCGTGCGGCGTCGGGGGCGACGTTTGAGTTCAGGACTACGAATCTGACCGGGTGCCCGTAGCGCTCGCTTCGCTCGCACGTTCCTGGTTCCTGGTTGCTGGTTCAAGGTGCATTGTCGCAGGCGCGGAACTCTTCGGCTCTTGCGATGCCGCACCTTGAACCAGCAACCAGCAACGTGCGAGCGAAGCGAGCGCTCGATATACTTTTCGGAAGATATCGCTCATGCGCCGCCTGCTCCTGCTGCTGTCGCTGTCTGTCTCGCTCTCTGCGGCAGAGGTGCGTGTGTTCGCGGCGGTCAGTCTCACCGAGGCGCTCGAAGAGATTGCGACGGCGTACGAAGGGAAGTCGGGCGATGACATCGTGTTCAGCTTCGGCGCGTCGTCGATCCTCGCGCGACAGATCGAGCAGGGCGCGCCGGCGGATCTCTTTCTCTCCGCGGATGAAGCGCGGATGGACACGCTCGCGCGAAAGAACCTGATCGTGGCGTCGACACGTGTGAGCGTGCTCTCGAACTCTCTCGTGATCGTTGTTCCGAAGGATGGGGGGTTGACCCTCACCTCTCCCGCGCAACTCGCGCGTTTTGAGAAAATCGCGCTCGCGGAGCCGTCGAGCGTTCCCGCCGGCGTCTACGCACGTGCGTGGTTGCAGAAGATCGGGCTCTGGGATCGCGTCGCGGCGAAGATCATTCCGACCGACAACGTTCGCGCTGCACTTGCGGCCGTCGAATCGGGCAATGTCGATGCGGCCATCGTCTACAAGACCGACGCGCGCATCGCGAAACGATCGCGTATCGCGTACGAAGTCCCG
>DASYLL010000236.1:0-7303 GCA_036009605.1 Thermoanaerobaculia bacterium
AGCTGCCGCTTTCGTATGCCACAGCGCGGATAACAAACATACAAAAGCGGCAGCTGCGGCTGCCGCACTCCAAACTAGGGAGCGACGGGGCGTCCGAAGTAGAAGCCCTGCGCGTAGTCGACCTGCAACTCGCGCATGCGCGCGGCCTGTTCCGCGGTCTCGATTCCTTCGACCGTGACTTCCATACCGAGGAGTCTGGCGAGCGATGCGATGGTGCGCACGATGTCATCGCCGCGTCGTGAATCCGCATCGAGCAAAAACGAGCGATCGATTTTCAACACGTCGAATGGAAATTGTCGCAACGAACTGAGCGACGAATAGCCGGTGCCGAAGTCGTCGAGACTGAGCCCGACGTTGATCGCGCGAAACGCGTGCAGCAGCGCCGCCGCCGCATCCGCGCTTTCGATCAGCACACTCTCCGTCACCTCGAGATGCAACCGCGTCGCGGCGACGCCGGTCTCTTCGAGCGCCGAGCACACGCGCTCCACCGCATCCGGCTGCAACAACTGACGCGCGGACAGGTTCACATGCATCGCGAGCTCGCCATCGCCGACGCCCGCGTCATCCCAAGCGCGCAACTGACGCAGAGCCTCGCGCAGGACCCAGTCGCCGATCGGCAGGATCAGCCCCGTTTCTTCCGCAATCGCGACGATTTCATCCGCGCCGACGAGCTCCGCGCCACGCTGCCAGCGCACGAGTGCTTCGACGCCGTGTACGCGTCCCGTGCGCAGCGACACGATCGGCTGATAGTGCACGCGCAACTCGCCGCGCTCGATCGCACGTCGCAGGTCGGTCTCGAACTGCAGCAGCTCGACCGCGCGCGCGTGCATCGCCGCATCGAACACTTCATGCCGCGCTTTCCCTCGCTCCTTCGCCCGATACATCGCGATGTCCGCATCACGCAGCACATCCTCGGGACGCGAATAGCCGCTCGTGCTCACCGCGATGCCGGTGCTGACGGTCGTGAAGATCTCATGCGTGCCGATCGTGAACGGCACGAGCAGGTCTTCCTGGATGCGCTGCGCCGTGCGCACCGCGCCCGAAACATCATGAATGTCTTCGACGAGCACCGCGAACTCATCGCCGCCCAATCGCGCAACGGTGTCGCTCGGACGAATCAATACGCGCAGCCGCTCGGCGACCGCGACGAGCAACTCGTCGCCGACCATGTGGCCGAGGCTGTCGTTGACGACTTTGAATCGGTCGAGGTCGAGAAAGAGAACGGCGTACACCGTTTCGGGACGGCGATGCTGCGCTTCAATGGCGCGCTGCAGGCGATCCATGAACAGCGCGCGATTCGGCATCTGCGTCAGCGCATCGTGGAACGCATCGAACGTCAATCGCTCCTCGGCACGCTTGCGCTCCGTAATATCCGTCTGCGATCCCGCGATGCGCAACGCCAGACCGGCCGCGTCGCGCACTGCGAGTCCGCGACTCAACATCCATCGCACGCTTCCATCGCGCGACCGCATGCGATGTTCGTTTTCGAAATGCGGCGTGCGGCCTTGAAGATGATGATCGAGCGCGCGTCGCAACACGGCCGCATCGTCGCCCTGCACGCGCGAGAGCCACTCGTCGGGTGCGTTGCCGATCTCGTGTTCATCGAAACCGAGCATCGACTTCCAGCGTGGCGAGTAATAGACGTCGTTCGCGCGCAGGTCCCAAACCCACAGCCCGTCGTTTGCGCCGCGCGCGGAGAGCGCGTATCGCTCTTCACTCTCGCGCAACGCCTGCAGCGTGCGGCTCTGCTGCAACGCATAGCGGATCGAGCGCTCCAGCAATGGCGCGTCAATGCGTCCCTTCACGAGATAGTCGGCCGCGCCCGCACGCATCGCCGCGTGATCGACATCGCCGTCCGCGTGACCGGTGAGCAGAATCAAAGGCTTTGCACATCCGCTCGAGGCGGCGTGACGGAGCAGCTCGAGACCGTCATGTTCGCCGAGGCGATAGTCGATGAGATAGAGATCGTGATTGTCGCGGCCGATCGCTTCGACCGCGTCTTCGAACGACGGAATCCATTCGAGCTCGAAGGCCGTGCGGCTGTCCGCGAGGAGATCGCGCGTGACGATGAAATCGTCCTCGTCATCGTCGACGAGGAGGATTCGCACGACGGCGATATCCGGGTCAGACAAGATGGTCAGGAGGGAGCTCCACGATCTCGATCCAGTAGCGGCCGATGTCGCGCATGACGGCGACGAGACCTTCGAAGCTCACCGGTTTGGTGATGAACGAATTCGCGCCGAGGTCGTAGGTGCGGTAGATGTCTTCCTCGGCTTTCGACGTCGTTAGTACGACGACGGGGATGCGCCGCAGATCGGGATCGGCTTTGATCTCGCGCAGCGCCTCGCGGCCGTCTTTGCGCGGCATGTTGAGGTCGAGGAGGATGATGCCGGGTGTCGGCGCGGCATCGGGCGCCGAGTACTGGCCGCGGCGATAGAGATAGTCGAGCAGCTCTTCGCCGTCTTCGACGAAACGCAGATCGTTCGCGACGCGGCTCTCGTGCATCGCGTCCGCCGCGAGCATGCGGTCTTCTTCGTCATCATCCGCCAGCAGGATGATGATTGGTCTGCCGTGATCCATTCGTTGCGTCTCCCTGCCGTATCGGCAACGTCACGATGAACGTCGAGCCTTCACCGGGTGTGCTGCGCGCGATCACCGTGCCGCCGTGTCGCTCCGCTATTCTGCGGCAAATCGCCAGCCCGATTCCGGTTCCTTCGTACTTTCCACGGCCGTGCAGGCGCTCGAACATCGTGAAGATGCGCTCCGCGTATTTTTCGTCGAAGCCGATGCCGTTGTCCGCGACGCGGATGCGGCACATTTCGCCTTCGGCTACTCCGTCGATTTTCACGATCGGCGCCACTTCGGTGCGCTGAAACTTCAGCGCGTTGCCGGCGAGATTCTGGAAGAGTTGCCGCATCTGCAACGGATCGGCATCGATGTTCGGAAGGTCGCCGATGTCGATGTGGCCTCCGGCTTCGCTGACGCGCATTTCGAGATCGTGCGCGACTTCGTGCGCGATGTGCTCGAGATCGACGCGGATGAACGGCTGACCTTTCGTCGCGACGCGCGAGAACGCGAGCAGGTCGTTGATCAGCACCTGCATTCGTTTCGCGGCGCCGCGCATGCGCTCGATGTAGTCGACGGCCTGCGGCGGAAGCGACGCGCCGTGTTTCGATTCGAGCAGATCGCCGAATGCCTGGATCTTGCGCAGCGGCTCCTGCAGATCGTGCGAGGCGATGTGTGCGAAGTCTTCGAGCTCGCGGTTGCTGAGCTCGAGGCGTTTCATCGTCGAGCGCAACTCGGCCTCTGCATGTTTGCGTGCGCGGATGTCGCGCGCGATCACGACCGCGCCGCGCTCGACGTTCTCTTCGCTGACAGGCGAGATGGAGACGCTGACGTCGATGCTTGAACCGTCGTGATGGCGGAAGACGCGCTCCTGATCGCGGATCGCGCCGCGGTGGGCGAGGTCGTTGAGCGTGCGCGAGATGGTCGTGTCGGGTGTGATCGGTTCGAGCGTGTCGATGCTGCGGCCGAGGATGTCGGCCTGCGTGAAGCCGAGGAGGGTAGTGACGGCGCCGTTGATCACGCGGATGCGACCGTCGGCGTCGAGGACGAACAGCGCGTCCGCCATCGTCTCGAGAATCTCGCGCGCGGCGCGTGCGGCAGTGATGGTCTGGAAGCGATGGCGACGGATCGTGCCGAATGCGAAGACGATGAACGCGAGGACGGGGAGGTAGCCGAGGGGACGGAAGTCGACGCCGAGCATCGGCAGGAAATCGACCGATGACGCGTAGACGATCAGGAAGCCGGTCATCATTTTCGCGACGCGGCGACGGCGTTTCGGATCGTTCGAGCGCCGGAATTCGAGGATGCCTTCGACGAGATGCGCGACCAGTGTCGCGAAGAAGTAGGCGAGGAAGAGCATGAAGAGACGTCCCGCGATCGGATACCAGCCCCACGGATGCTGCGTGACGCCTGCGACGAGCTCGCTGCTGAAGACTGAGATCGCGGCGAAGACGAACGAGAGGATCCAGAGCGTGCGCAGCAACGCGTTGCGATTGGTGAGACGCAATGCGGTGGTCGTGAATTCGTAAATTGCGGCAGGAAGGAGCGCGATAGCGGCGAGGGAAATGCGGCCATAGAGCTCCGCGAATTTCTGATCGTGCGTTGCAAACATCGCCGCGAATGCGGCGTGCCAGATCGCGACGAGCACGATCATCGCGCAGAAGAGCACGGCCACGCGCGACGCGTGTTGCCGGCGGAAGATGAGCGCCGCCATCGCGAAAAGCGCGATGGACACGAGCGCCCAGGGGAGGGAGTGCATGGGATGGATTGTAGTAGGCAAATGGGAGACCCCTCATCCGCCGTCGGCACCTTCTCCCCTCGCCGAGGGGAGAAGGCCGAGACAACTTTCTGCCTTCTCCCGTTGTGAAAGGGGAGAAGGTGCCGAAGGCGGATGAGGGGTCCTCGCGATATTCTCCGCGCATCATGAGCGCCACCCCCGGCACCCGCCCGTCCGACGACATGCTGGTCAACGTTCCGCGGCTCGTCGCCGCCTACTACGCGGAGCGTCCCGACCCGAACATCCGCGACCAGCGTGTCGCGTTCGGAACCTCCGGACATCGCGGCTCGTCACTCAACGTCGCGTTCAACGAACTGCACATCCTCGCGACCACACAAGCGATCTGCGATTACCGCCGCGCGCAGTCGATCAGCGGTCCGCTCTTCCTCGGCATCGACACGCATGCGTTGTCCGAGCCCGCGTTCGTTTCGGCGATGGAAGTGCTGGCCGCGCATCGCGTGCAGGTGTTCATCGACAAAGACCGCGGCTACACGCCGACGCCCGTGATCTCACACGCGATCCTCAAACACAATCGCGGCCGCACGGACAATCTCGCCGACGGCATCGTGATCACGCCTTCGCACAATCCGCCCGAGGATGGGGGATTCAAGTACAACCCGCCGCACGGTGGGCCGGCGGAGAGCGTCGCGACGAAAGCGATCGAAGACGCGGCGAACGCGCTGATGCAGGATCCGTCGAAGATCCGTCGCATCTCATTTTCGAAAGCGCTGGCCGCGCCGACGACACATCGTCATGACTACATCTCGTCGTATGTCGGCGATCTCGGCGCGGTCGTCGATCTCGACATCGTGCGCGATTCCAGAGTGCGCATCGGCGTCGATCCGATGGGCGGTGCAGGCGTCGCGTACTGGCCCGTGATCCGCGAGCGCTACGGACTCGATCTCGAAATCGTGAACCCGTCCGTTGATCCGACGTTTCGGTTCATGACGCTCGACTGGGACGGCAGGATCCGCATGGACTGCTCGTCGCCGTATGCGATGGCGAGTCTCATTGAAATGCGTGATCGCTTTGACGTGGCGTTCGGCAACGACACGGACAACGATCGCCACGGCATCGTCACGCGCAGCGCGGGCCTGCTCAATCCGAATCACTACCTCGCTGTCGCGATCGCGTATCTCTTCACACATCGCCCGGAATGGCGTGCGGATGCGGCAGTCGGAAAAACTGTCGTCAGCAGCAGCCTCATTGACCGCGTCGCGAAGCATCTGCAACGCCGTCTGTATGAAGTGCCGGTCGGGTTCAAATGGTTCGTCGACGGATTGCTCGCGGGCACGCTCGGCTTCGGCGGCGAGGAAAGCGCGGGCGCGTCGTTCCTTCGCCGCGACGGCACGGTGTGGACGACCGACAAGGACGGCATCATCATGGGCCTCCTCGCCGCGGAGATGACCGCGCGCACCGGACGTGATCCCGGCGAGTTGTATCGCGATCTCGCGGCGCAACACGGCACCGCGTACTACGCGCGGACGGATGCGCCTGCGACTCCCGAGGAGAAGGCGCTGCTCGGGAAACTCTCGCCGCAACAGGTGCAGGCGAACGAGCTCGCCGGGGATCCGATCGAAGCGATTCTCACGAACGCCCCCGGTGATGGAAACGCGATCGGCGGTCTCAAAGTCACGACGAGCAACGGCTGGTTTGCCGCGCGGCCGTCGGGAACGGAGAACATCTACAAGATCTACGCGGAGAGCTTCGTGAGCGAGGAGCATCTGGGAAGGATTCAACGTGAAGCGCAGGCGTTGGTGACGCAGGTGCTTCGCGCGTGAATTTGTCGCTGGATACTGGTTGCTGGTTCAAGGTGGCGCATCGCGGGATTCACCGATCTCGCGCTGAGGCACAACGAACCAGCAACCAGTAACCAGCAACGCGCGAAAGCGCCAGCGCAGCGCTCGGCATTACGATTGCTCTTCGCTCAACGGTCCGATATGACGGAAGCGGATTTTCTCCAGGGCGGCGGCGAAAACGGCGCCCGCATGCGCGCGATCGACTGGTCGCAGACGGCGCTTGGTCCACCCGTGGACTGGCCGCAGAGTCTGCGCACGTGCATCCGCATCATCCTCACGTCGCGGCAGCCGATGTTCGTCTGGTGGGGCGAGCAGCTCATCAATCTCTACAACGACGCATACAAGACCATCGTTGGCGGAAAACATCCGTGGGCCCTCGGCGCGCCGGCGCCCGAGGTGTGGCGCGAGATCTGGGATGAGGTGGGACCGCGGGCCGCGATGGCGATGCAGTCCAACGAAGGCACATACGACGAAGCGCTGCTGCTCATCATGGAGCGCTACGGTTATCCCGAAGAGACCTACTACACCTTCTCCTACAGCCCCGTTCCGAATGACGAAGGCGGCACCGGCGGCATCATCTGCGCGAACACCGATGACACGCAGCGCATCATCGGCGAGCGTCAGCTCGCGACCTTGCGCGAGCTCGCGGCGGGGACCGCGGACACGCGCACGGTCGAAGCCGCATGCGCGGGAAGCGTCGAAGCGCTGCGCACGAATCCGCGCGATCTTCCGTTCGCGATGCTTTATCTCGTCGACCGCAATCTCAATCGCGTCACGCTCGCGGGAAGTGCGGGCATCGCGAAGGACCATCCGGCTGCGCCGCTGACGTCGAGCGTCGATGATTCGCCGTGGCCGATCGAAGCGGTCCTGCGCGCGCAGAAACCGACGCTGGTTCGCGACCTTTACGGCTTCTTTGAAAACCTGCCGACCGGCGCGTGGGAGCGTCCGCCGCATTCCGCGGTCGTGCATCCGATCGCCATCTCCGCACGCCAATCTGCCGTTTTGATTCTCGGCCTGAATCCGTTCCGTCTGTACGACGACGATTTCAGCCGCTTCATCGAGCTCGTCTCATCGCAGATCGCCGCGAGTCTCGCGAACGCGCAGGCGTACGAAGACGAACGGCGCCGCGCCGAATCGCTCGCGGAGCTCGATCGCGCCAAGA
>DASYLL010000237.1:0-18065 GCA_036009605.1 Thermoanaerobaculia bacterium
TCTTCCCCTGAGCCTTAGCCATGAATGATCATCTCCCGAACAACTGGGGCCTGAAAATGGATGGCGCAATATAGCAGCGGCTGGCCGGTTCGCCAATGGATTATTGGAAAACCCCGGCCACACTGAAGCCGCCGTCGACCGCAATGCACTGGCCGGTGATGTAGGAAGCCGCCGGAAGGCAGAGAAAAGCGGCAAGTGAAGCAACCTCAACCGGTTCGCCGATCCGCGCCAGAGGCGTCGTCGCCAGAATCTTCTCCAGTCGCTCGGGGTCATTGAGCACTGGAGCGGCCAGCGGCGTCCGGATGTACCAGGGCGCGACGGCGTTGACGCGGATCCCGTCCCGCGCCCATTCCGCGGCCAGTCCGCGCGTCATGTGCGCGACGGCCGCCTTGGTCATCGCGTACGGCAGCCCCGTGCCGAGGTGGCGGAAGGAGGCGACGGAGACGATGTTGACGACGCTGGCCTGCCCCGCCGCGCGGAGCAGCGGATGCGCGCGGCGGCAGAGATCGAAAACCGAGTCCATGTTCGTCTCGCGGACGCGGACGTATTCGTCCTCTTCGTAGTCGACCGCTTTGCGGCGGATGTTCGTGCCTGCGTTGTTGATGAGGATATCGAGACGGTCGAGCCCTTCGAAAATCGCGGCGCGGTCTTTCGTCACGTCCGCCGCGATTCCGCGTGCACCCGGGTGATCCGCTTCCCACTGCGCGAGCCGTTCGCGATCGCGTGCAACGCCGATCACATTCGCGCCGAAGCGCATCAGCTCTTCCCCGATGGCGAGGCCGATTCCGGCGGTGGCGCCGGTGACGAGGGCGGTCTTGTTGGCGAGGGTCCAGCGTTCGTTCATCGTCATGCTTCTCCGTCATCCCGAGCGTAGCGAGGGACCTGTGCGGGCGGGGCGCGAAGAACGTGCATGGCGCCCTGCCCGCACAGGTTCCTCGCTACGCTCGGAATGACATCACCCGCGAATCTCGTCCTTCAGCACGTCGCGCAACTCTGCCGCAATCGCGCGGATCTGCGCGTCGTCCTCGCCTTCGACCATCACGCGCACGAGATTCTCGGTGCCCGAGTAGCGCACGAGAATGCGGCCGCGACCGCCGAGCTCCTCCGTCGCTTTCTGCACCGCGGCCTGATAGCGCGGCAGTGAATCGAGCGGTGGCTTCGATGCCACACGCTCATTGAGCAGCAGCTGCGGCATCGGATCGAACGTGTGCAGCTGCGAAAACGGCTTGCCCATCTCGGCGAGGATGTGTCCGAAGACGAGCGCGGTGTGGATGCCGTCGCCGGTCGTATGCGTCGACAAGTCGATGATGTGGCCGGACTGCTCGCCGCCGAGGACCGCGTTGCGTTGCAGCATCAGCTCGAGCACGTACTTGTCGCCGACCTGCGCGCGACACAGCTCGATCCCATCCTCTTTCAACTGCTTCTCGAACCCGAAGTTCGACATCACGGTCGTGACGACGCAGGAACCGGGAAGCTCATCGCGTTGCCGCAGATACTTCGCCCATAGATAGATGATCTCATCACCATCGCGAATCCTGCCCGCATCGTCCGCGAAGATCGCGCGGTCTGCATCGCCATCAAACGCGACGCCGTAATCCGCCTTTCGCTGCACGACGATTTCCGCGAGAGGCTGCGGGTGCATCGCGCCCGCGTTCTCATTGATGTTGCGTCCGTTGGGCGTGTCGTTGATCACGATCACTTCGGCACCCGCGCGGCGGAAGACATCCGGCGCAATGCGATACGCAGCGCCGTACCCGGTGTCGAGAACAACCTTCCGTCCCGAGAGCGCACCCGGCGGAAGCCCGTTCATGAGAAAGCGCTCGTACTCTTCGATCAGTTCCGTGTTCTCGACGATCGGCGCCTCGGGAATCGTCACGTCGTCGCGGCGCAAGGCGCGCAACTCGTCCTCGATCTCTTCCTCGATCGCGTCCGGCAGCTTCATGCCGTCGTGACCGAAAATCTTCACGCCGTTGTCTTCGAACGGATTGTGCGATGCCGAGATCGAAATGCTCGCCGCAGCATCCGTCGTCCTGCAAAGGTACGCAACGCCCGGAGTCGGAATCACGCCGACGAGCACCGCTTCCGCTCCACCCGCCGCCATGCCGGCAGCGAGCGAGCGCGCGATCGCGGGTCCCGATTCACGCGTGTCCATGCCGAGGAGGATTCGCGGTTTGCCGCTGCCGGTTTGCAGGCGATGCGCGAGCGCCTCGCCGAGTGCGTACATCGTCGCCGCGTCGAGCGGATACTGGTGCGCCTTCGCGCGAATGCCGTCGGTGCCGAAGAGCTGTCTCATGGATTCTCTTTTGATGTTGTCGTGGTCGCGGAAGTATCGGTCGCCGCCGTATCCGTATGAGGCGTCGGCCCCACCTCGGCGAGCACCGGCACCGTCACCTGCGTCGTGCCCGGTTCGTTCACGCGCACGAGCGGCGAATCGGAAACGACCGGCACGTTCTGCACGAACGTCTCCGTGCGGCCGGTCATGATAATGCGTTCGGTCGCGACCTCACTGAGCTTGCCGATCTGCGACAGCGGGCCTGTGATCCAGGCGCGATCGGGATTGGCGATGGCCTGTCCGATGAGGTAGCCGTCGGGAGGATCGCCGACGAGAAACGGCCGGATCGGCACCGAGCGCGTACCGACTTTCTCGATCGAGAAACGCACTTTGTTCGGCACGATGTCGACGACTTCGATGTCGTCCGGGACGTTGATGTTCTGCGGGCGCAGCGTGATCTCGATCTCGCCCGGTCCCGTGATTTTGCTCAGATCCGCCGACGCTTCGAGACTTTGCGATGCGAGGGAGCGCAACGGCGACACGCGACCTTGCACGCGCACGGCAATGCTGCTGCGCACGTCCGTCGTAATCACGAGATCCGATGGCAGACCGACGAGCGAAAGCGACGCGGTGATCATGCGCTGGCGTTGCTGTTCGCGGCGCGGACCGGAGACGACGAACCAGAGCGCGGCGGCGAGCAATAGAGCGACGAACTTCAGGCCGAGGTTCTTCATGCGAAGCGCTCCGCCAGCATGTTCGCGAGAGTGGTGCGGTCGACGTGCTCGTGCAACGTCCCCTCGGAAGCGACCGACGTCTCGCCATTCTCTTCCGAGATCACGATCACGAACGCATCGCTCTCCTCGCTGAGACCAATTGCGGCGCGATGGCGTGTGCCGTGTGCCAGTCGCGGATCGGGCGTGGCGGTGAGTGGCAGGAACGCGTTCGCGGCGACGAGACGATTGCCGCGGACGATCACCGCGCCGTCGTGCAACGGACCGTCGGGTGTGAAGATCGCGATCATCAACTCCATCGTCAGAATGGCGTCGATTGGCTTCGCGCCGTCTTCGTACATGCGCAGCGTCTGGCGTCCTTCGATCGCGATGAGTGCGCCGAGGCGCTTGGAAGAGAGAACTTCGCAGGTGTCGAGGATGACGCCGTGCGGGAGTTGCACATTGCGCGGGCGGAAGATCATCGACAGCGGATCGCCGACCATGCGCGCGAGGGCGCGGCGGATCTCCTGCTGGAAGAGGACGATGATTGCGAACGGGAGATAGAAGAGGATCTGGCGCGAGATGGCTTCGAGCGCGGGGAGATCGAATGCGCGCGCGACGAACGTCGTCGAGCCGAGGAGGATCAGACCGATCGAGATCTGCATCGCGCGCGTGCCGCGGATGAGCGCGAGGATGTAATAGATGATGAACGCGACGATGAGGATGTCGACGGCGTCGCGCCAGGTGAAACCCACCGGAACGAACTGACTCATCGCGATGCTCCGTCGATCGCGTTGAGCACTTTCAGGAAATCGACGGTTTCGCGGACGTCGTGAACGCGCACGATCGCGGCTCCGCCGCGATGGGCGGCAGCGACGGTGGCGAGACTGCCGGGCATGCGAGTTTGGCCAGTGGGGCGACCGGTGAGATGTCCGATGAAGCCTTTGCGCGATGCGCCGATCACGACCGGGGCGATGCGTGTGAGCTCGTTGCAACGCGCGAGCAACGCGAGGTTGTGATCGAACGTCTTGCCGAAACCGATGCCCGGATCGACGAACACGTTCTTCGCGTCGACGCCGGCGGCGAGTGCTTCATCGCGCCATGATTCGAGCTCGCGTGCGACATCGGCGACGACGTCGTCGTATTGCGGATTCTCCTGCATCGTGCGCGGCTCGCCGCGCATGTGCATCAGGATCACCGGCACGCCACGCTGTGCAGCGAGGGAACGCATGTCGGCATCATGCCGCAACGCGCTCACATCGTTGATGATGTTCGCACCCGCATCGAGCGCCGCCTCGGCAACTCGCGCATTGCGTGTGTCGATCGAAATCGGAATCGAGCTGCGACGGCGGATCTCCTCGATCACCGGTACGACGCGCTCGAGCTCGACTTCAATCGCAACCGCATCCGATCCCGGCCGCGTCGACTCGCCGCCGATGTCGATGATCGCGGCACCGTCCTGCTCCATCCGCAATGCGGCTTCGACGGCAACGCTGCGATCGAAATGCACGCCGCCATCCGAGAACGAATCGGGCGTGACGTTGAGAATGCCCATCACCGCGGGCGCTGTCACACCCTCACGCGTGGACGGCTCCCACCTCGGCCGACTCCGCATGGAAGATCAGCGCAGTGCGGATGAGGAACTGAGAGAAATTGATGTTCTCGAGCTCGACCGGGCCGGAGCCGTTGACGTGTTGCACGCGACGGATGAGCTTCACTACGGGCTCGAAGTCCTCGGAAAGGATAACCATTCTTCCGATCTTCAGTCTCTCTTCTTCAGAGAGTGTCTCCTCGATCGCACGACTCACGATCTCGTAGTCCTGCAGCAACGGACGAAAACCGCCGCCGGCCACCATCAGATCCCAACGCCCGCGATTACCGTCACGCTCGAACAACGCGAGGAGTGTCAAGCCGCCGCGCTCGCGGATGAGCCGTTCACGCAACAGTTGCATGTGTTCGAAATCGATCATAGAACCGCCAGAAGCACCTTCGTCGCGTCGATCATCGCGCGTGCTCGTTCCTCGGCCCTCAGCGAAGTCAACTCGTAGCGCTGTTCGGGATTCCACTCCAGAACGATCGACCACGGCGCACGATGCACCGTTGATATTGTCGGTCCCACCGCTGTGAACAGCAACAGCTGGTCGAGGTTGTGCGTCTTCAACGCCTGCGCCAGACGTGCGCCGACTTCAGGCGGATACTCTACCCATCCATGAGTCCGGCAGATCTGAGCCTTCAACTTCATTTCTACGGCATAGCCGCAGACGTAGTGAGCACCTGCATACCGGCCGGCATGTAGAAGCGCATACGCATCGTCCAGACGCTCTTGCGCCAACACATCCAGATCCGCTGGTGACGGCGACAACGCCACCATCAAACGTCCCGTTCTCTCCGGATCCTCGCCCCCAGCGCGTTCAACCGCTCATCGATCCGCTCATACCCGCGATCGATTTGATGCACGTTATGAATCGTGCTCTCCCCTTTTGCACACAATGCCGCCAGCAGCAGCGCCATCCCCGCGCGAATATCGGGGCTCGAAATCTCCGCACCGTGCAAACGTCCGCCGCCGACGATGATCGCGCGGTGCGGGTCGCACAGAATGATCCGCGCGCCCATGCCGATGAGCTTGTCCGTGAAGAACAATCGCGACTCGAACATCTTCTCGAAAATCATCACCGTCCCCTCGGCCTGCGTGGCGATGATGATCATGATCGACAGCAAATCCGCCGGAAACAGCGGCCATGGTCCGTCGTCGATTTTCGGAACGGCGGCGCCGATGTCATAGCGCACGCGCAGTTCCTGCTCCTTTGGAACGCGAATGTTCTTTCCTTCGATCTTGATGTCGACGCCCAGCTTTTCGAGCATGTGGCGGATCGCGTACATGTGCTCGGGCACACCGTCTTCAATCAGCAGCTCACTGCGCGTGACCGCGGCCAGTCCAATGTATGAGCCGACTTCGATGTGATCGCTGTTGATGTAGAAGTCACAGCCGTGCAGCGTCTCCACGCCAACGATGCGCAGCGAGTTGGTGGCAATGCCTTCGATCTGCGCGCCCATCTGGTTGAGCATGTGACAGAGATCCTGCACATGCGGCTCGGCCGCGGCGTTGTAAATCAAGGTCTCGCCCTCGGCGAGCGCAGCAGCCATGATCGCGTTCTCGGTCGCGGTCACCGACGCCTCGTCGAGGAACATTTTCCGTCCCTTGAGCGCACGCGCTTCCATCCGATATTCGTACGCCGAGACTTCGATCTGCGCACCGAGCGCTTCGAGCGCGAGCAGGTGCGTATCGACGCGACGTCGCCCGATCGCATCACCGCCCGGCTTCGCAACCGCGACGCGTCCGCAACGCGCGAGCAGCGGACCGGCGAGCAGAATCGACGCACGAATTTTCTTCGAGAGCTCGATGTCCGGCGTGCTGCTGATCTCGCCCTTCGCATGAATGCGGACGACGTTCTGTTCGAGACGCTCGACGCTCGCGCCAAGGCCTTCGAGGATCTGCAGCATGACCCGGACGTCCTGGATGTCGGGGAGGTTGCGGAGCGTGACTACGTCGTCCGTCAACAGACATGCCGCGAGGATCGGCAAGGCCGCGTTCTTGTTGCCACCGGGACGAATCGTCCCTTCGAGTCGGCGACCACCTTCAACGATGAATCGTTCAGCCATCGCGGCGCATTCTAGTGAGAAACAGCTCGCGACGGGTGAGGCGTTTGCGCGTTCCTGCAACCCTGCAATAACTCTGCGGTATCCTGAACCTCATGATCGTCGTTCCCCTCGGCTCGGGTAGCGCCGGAAACGCCTACTGGTTCGAGAGTGACGGGACAGCCATCCTCGTTGACGCCGGGCTCGGTCCGCGCGACACGAAGAAACGCCTCGCCGGCGTCGGCCACGACATCGAGCGCCTCTCCGCGATCGTGCTCACGCACGAGCATTCCGATCACATCCACGGCGCCGAGAAAATCGCGCGCAAGTACCAGATCCCGATCTATCTCACGCGCGGCACGCTCGACAACTCACGCATCGATCGCGATGAGACGAAAACGGTCGTCTTCGAAAACAATTCGTACTTCACCATCGGCGAGTTGCAGGTCCACGCGCGACGCACGATTCACGACGCTGCCGACCCCGCCTGTTTCGTCATCGAAGCACGCGATGGCACACGCGTCGGCATCGCCAGCGACCTCGGCCACGTGAACGAAGAAGTCGTGAAGCATCTCAGCGCGTGCGACGGGCTCTTCTTTGAAGCAAATCATGATGTCGACATGCTCCGCACCGGTACCTATCCGTGGTCGCTGAAGCGCCGGATCCTGTCGCGCTATGGCCATCTCTCGAACGAGGAATCGGTCAACGCGGTGCAACGGATGCTCGGTGCAGATCTCAAAACGCTCTGCATGATCCATTTGTCACAGAAAAATAATCACGAGTCGATCGTGCGCGAAATGTGTACGCGCCTCCTTCGCCGCACCGGCGCGAGCATCGATTTCTCGATCGCGCGACAGTTCGAGGCGACGGGCGTGTTCGAAGTCGCGAGGCGCAAACCGCGCACGCCGCCCCCCGGACAGATGGCGCTTTTCTGAGTGAACAGTGCGCTATGATCCCGCGCCGATGAAAGCCACCGTCGTTGTCGAGCTGAAGCCCTCCGTCCTCGATCCCCAGGGCAAAGCCATCGAGCATTCGCTGAGCTCGCTCGGGTTCACCGACGTGGAAGATGTTCGCGTCGGCAAGTTGTTTCGGATAACGCTTGCGGAACGTGGGCAGACACGAGAAGAAGTCGAATCGCAGCTTCGACAGATGTGTGAGCGGCTCCTTGCAAATACGGTCATCGAGAAATTCTCCTACACGCTCGAAGACTAGAGCCACGCTCGTCCTTCTCGCGCTGCTCACGGCCGCGGCCACGCTCAGTGCCGATGTGCTGACGCCCCTTGCCACGGGCGGTCGCAAGATCGTCCGCCGCTGGTCTCTCCCCGGTGACCCACGCGGCGTCGCCATCGGTGCTGACGGAACCATCTACGCCGGGCTCGCAGAGCCGCAGAGCGTGATCGCCGTCGATCCGAAGACCGGCGCGGTCAAGCAGCGTCTCGTGCTCGACTCCGCCGAGATTGCCTCGACCAAAGAGCTCGTCACGCTGCGCACGAATCCAGATCGCACGCGTCTCTACATCGCCAACGGCAGCGACGAAAGCGCGACCATCCTCAGCCTCCCCGACCTCGCCGTGTTGCGCGAGATCACGATGGAAGGCGAGATGATCCGCGACGTCGTCCCCGATCCGCGTGGCCGCTACGTCTATCTCCTCGGACGTCGCGTGCACGTCTTCGACGCCGAAGGCGACACCGAGCTTCGCGCATTGCCGGTCGACGATCCGATGGCCATCGCCACGAACACGAACGGTTCGCTGTTCGCGGTCCTCGCCACCGAGGACTTCGGCAACGCGAAGGCGACCGTCGTCGTGTTGTTCGATACGACCACGTTTGCCGAGGTCGCGCGAGAACCAATGCAGACCGAGAAGACGATCGAGGCGGCGATGTTCGCCGCGGGAGATCGCTCCATCATCGCGTTCAGTCGCAACTCGATCTTCGAGAAACGCATCACGTCGCGCCCGACACGCATCACGCAAACCGGCGACGCGACGACAGCCATGCGCGTCGATATTGGCGACCTCGTGAACAGCACGCACGTCTGCCTGCCCGAGAAGAGCGGCCCGCAGGTCGCCGCACTCGCCGGCAGCGACACGTTGCTCGTGTACGCAGAGCGCCGCTGCAGCGCGAGCGGCTCGTTCACCGGCTCCGATCACGCGGTCACGCCGGCCTCACTTTACAACGTCGACGCGTACGCCGTCGCATACGACAGAATCTCGAACACGCTCGTCGCCACCGATCGCGCCGGCTTTCTCACCATCTACAACGTGCCGCGGCCGGCACAGACGAATTAAGATCCGCACATGAAATTCGGCGTCGTCGTCCTCCCCGGCTCGAACTGCGATCACGATGCACTGCACGTCGCGAAGGACGTCCTCGGCCACGACGCGCAGGTGCTCTGGCACAAGGACACGGACCTCAAAGGCTCCGACTGCGTGATCATCCCCGGCGGATTCGCATACGGCGATTACCTGCGCGCCGGCGCGCTCGCGAAGTTCGCGCCGATCATGACCGCGATCCGCCGCCACGCCGACGAAGGCGGTCTCGTCCTCGGCATCTGCAACGGCTTCCAGGTGCTGACGGAAGTCGGCCTGCTGCCGGGTGCGCTGATGCGCAACCAACACCTCCGCTTCCTCAGCCGCGATGTGCATCTTCGCACCGAGGAAACGGAGACGCCGTTCACGTCACTGCTCGTGCCAGGACAGGTGTTCCGCGTCCCGATCGCGCACGGCGAAGGCAACTACTACGCGGACGACGCGATGCTCGATGAGCTCGAGCGCAATCGGCAGGTGATCTTCCGCTACTGCGATGACGAAGGACGCCTGACGTCCGACGCGAATCCGAACGGCTCCGCGCGCAACATCGCCGGCATCTGCAATCGCGGACGCAACGTTCTCGGACTGATGCCACATCCGGAACGTTGCGCCGAATCGATCCTCGGCAATGCCGACGGCCTCCTGATCTTCAAGTCGATTGCCGAGTCGCACGCGCGGGTATAACGAGCGACAGCGGCATCTGCGTCTCCGAGGGAGACGCCTTCGGAAGCTCGCGGCTGAACGCGAGACGTCCATTGTTGAACGACCACGCACCGTCGCTGCAGACGGACGTCGTGACGATCGGCTGTCCCTGTCCGATGCGCATCGCATTCGCGGTCGCTTCGCGCTCTGCGACGGCGCGGAACGCGCGCTGCCATGCGTTGCCGATCGAGGGCATCGCGATGCGGGCGATGAAGTTCCATCTCGGAATGTCTTCGAAATGCCGTTGCGAGAACGCATTGCCGTCGACACCACATGTCGTCATCGCCGCGATCTCTTCGGCCATCACTCGCTGACGTCGCACCATGTCCACCGCCACCCAGCGGATGTACGGTCGACCGATCACGCCGCTTACTCCGCCGGGGATGCCATGGCGCCACATCGACCACGCCTCGTTCTGATGCGCAGCCAGCAGCAGACGCCGCGGATCGCTCTTCTGCAGTTCCTCGAGCCACGGCGCGTTCGCCGGCGGCAGTTTCCATGCGGCGGCGTTGACCGTGCGATCCATGGACAGCACGATGAGCCGCGAGATCAACTCCGGACGCGCCTCGAGACTCCGGCTCAGTCGCCAGGCCGCGTGCAGATCGTCCCATGCGCCAACGTCGTTCTCGCGCGCTTTCACGAGAGCGCGTGCGGTCAGGACTCGCACGATTTTCATGTGTGCGAGCAGATTCGGCATCGGCGCGTCGTGCCCCTTCGAGACATCGAGGTCCCATTCGATCGTCTCACCGCGGAGCAGATGATCGCGCAACGCGTCGATCTCCGCCGAGTGCGCGGCGAGATGCGCAACGATCGACGGCGAAGGGAGCGCGATCGTGCCGTCCGCTCGCTCGTGCTCGGCCTTCACGTAGTCTCCGATCAGACCGTTCATCGGATCCGGCTTGCCGCTCGACGGTTGCGCGAACGAGATGCCGAGCGGTGCCGCGAACGCGATCAGTCGCTTCGCGCTGTCGTTCGTCTGTACCGGCGGGAAGCGTCCTTCGACGGAGGCCAGTGTCCCGAGACCCGCCGGCCACTGCTCTTCGCCGAGTTGCTCGTACTGGCGGTCGCCCACCACATCGGCGACGACCCACGCAACGAGAATGAGACCCAGTAGAACGATGATCAGCAAACCGAAAACACGCATCATTTCTCCAATACAATTCGCCGCTATGGCTCAGGAAATCGACGCACTCCTACAAGAAACCCGCGAGTTCCCGCCGACCGAGGAGTTCCGCGGGAACGCCAACATCCATGATCCGGAAGTCTGGGCGAAAGCCGACGCTGATCGCGAAGGATACTGGGCGGGCTGGGCCGAGCAGCTCGACTGGCAGAAGAAGTGGGACCGCATCCTCGAATGGGACGCGCCCTATGCGAAATGGTTCGTCGGCGGCACGCTGAATGCCGCGCACAACTGCCTCGATCGTCATCTCGAATCACGCGGCGACAAGCTTGCGCTGATCTGGGAAGGAGAGCCAGGTGAAATCCGCCGCATCACCTATCGTGAGCTGCACGCCGAGGTTTCGAAGTTCGCCAATGCGTTGAAATCGCTCGGTGTCGAAAGCGGAGATCGCGTCGCGATCTACCTGCCGCTCATCGTCGAAGCAGTCGTTGCGATGCTGGCCTGCGCACGCATCGGCGCCGTGCATTCCGTCGTCTTCGGCGGCTTCTCTGCCGATGCACTGAAAGACCGCATTCAGGATCAGAGCGCAAAGCTCTGCATCACCGCCACGAGCGGCTATCGACGCGGCAGCATCGTGCCTCTCAAGAAAACGACCGACGCCGCGGTCGCGGAGTGTCCGTCGATCGAGAAAGTCGTCGTGGTCCGTCGCCGTGCGGAAGATGAAGTCACGATGCAGGAAGGGCGCGACGTCTGGTACGAAGACGTTCTCGCCGCCGCCGACGCCGTGTGCGAGCCGACGTGGGTCGACTCCGAACATCTCCTCTACATCCTCTACACGTCCGGCAGCACCGGCAAACCAAAAGGCATCGTCCACACGACCGGCGGCTATCTCACCGGCTGCCTCGCGACGTGCAAGTGGGTCTTCGATCTCAAAGACGAAGACATCTATTGGTGTACCGCCGACATCGGATGGGTCACCGGCCACTCGTACGTCGTCTACGGACCGCTCGCCGCCGGCGCGACGGTGATGATCTATGAAGGCGCGCCCGACTTTCCGAAGCAGGATCGCTTCTGGGACATCATCGAGCGCCACAAGGTCTCAATTTTCTACACTGCTCCAACCGCGATTCGCGCGTTCATGAAGTGGGGTGAGCAGCTCCCGCAAGCGCACGATCTCTCCTCGCTCCGTCTCCTCGGCAGCGTCGGCGAGCCGATCAACCCCGAGGCGTGGATGTGGTACCAGAAGCACATCGGCGGCGAGCGCTGTCCCGTCGTCGACACCTGGTGGCAGACCGAGACCGGCGCGATCATGATCACGCCGCTGCCCGGACTCGTCCCAACGAAGCCCGGCTCTGCCACGAAGCCTTTCCCCGGAATCGACGCGCAGATTCTCGACCAGCGCGGTGAGCGCGTCGAAGTCGGCGGCGGCTATCTCGCGATCACCAGTCCGTGGCCGTCGATGCTGCGCGGCATCTGGGGCGATCCGGAGCGTTACGAGCAGCAGTACTGGTCGAAATGGTCCGGCGTCTACTTCACCGGTGATGGCGCCCGTCGCGACGAAGACGGCTACTTCTGGCTCCTCGGCCGCGTCGACGACGTCATGAACGTCGCCGGACATCGCATCGGCACGATGGAAGTCGAATCGGCACTCGTCGATCACCCGTTCATCGCCGAAGCAGCGGTCGTCGGCATTCATCACGAGATCAAAGGCACCGGCATCGCGGCGTTCGTGATCGTGCGCGAGTCACATCGCGAAGCCGCGCTGCAGGATCCGGCGAAGCTCGAACGCGAACTGAAGGCGCACGTCGCCGAGAAAATCGGCGCGATCGCGCGTCCCGAGAAGATCATCGTCACCGTCGACCTCCCGAAAACACGCTCCGGAAAAATCATGCGCCGCCTCCTCCGCGACATCGCCGAAGGCCGCGCCCTCGGCGACGTCACTACGCTCGCCGATCCGTCGGTCGTGGCCACGCTGAAGAACAAGTACGAAGAGGAAACCTGACCCCGTCATCCCGAGCGTAGCGAGGGACCTGGGCGGGCGGGGCTCGAAGAACAAGCCTGGCGCCCCACCCGCCCAGGTCCCTCGCTCACGCTCGGGATGACGACACTGCCATGAAGAAAACAGTCCTCATCACCGGCGGCTCGCGCGGCATCGGCCGCGTCACGGCCATGCGTCTGCTCCTCGACGGCTGGACCGTCGCGTTCACGTACAGCCAGTCGAAGGACGCGGCCCTCGCGTTCGAGACGGAGTCGAAAGGAAACGCCGCGGCATTCGAGGCCGACGTGCGCGACGCGGAAGCAAACCGCCGCGTCGCGGAGCAAGTCAAAGCGCGCTTCGGCACGATCGACGCGCTCGTCAACAACGCCGGGGTCCGTCGCGACGCGCTCCTCTACAACATGACCTCCGAACAATGGGACGACGTCCTCGATACGAACCTCGGCGGCGCGTACTCGATGACGAAAGCGGTCCTGCCCGAAATGATGGCGCACCGTCGCGGTGGAATCGTGAACGTGGCATCGCTCTCCGGCTTGCACGGTGTCGTCGGCCAAACGAACTACTCCGCCGCGAAAGGTGCGCTCATCGCGATGACGCGATCGCTCTCGCGCGAAGTCGCGCGCAGCGGCATCCGCGTGAACTGCGTCGCACCGGGGCTCGTGGAAACGGACATGCTCGCGAATCTCGATGCCGAGGTGAAACGGGAGATGATCCGGCAGATCCCGATGCGACGGGCCGTACGCGCGGACGAAGTGGCCGCCGCCATCGCGTTCCTCCTCTCCGACGACGCCAGCGGAATTACGGGACAGGTGCTGGCGATTGATGGCGGGGCAAGCGCCTGACGACGCGGTTGGTGGTGATCGGTTGTCGGTTCTCCGCACTGCATCGCGAACCGCCACCGGTTACGATGACCCGCATCGACAACTGACAACATGGATTTTTCGCTCGTCATCCCCACGTACAACCGCCTCGACATGCTCGTCCGCGTTCTCGACGCGCTCGAGAAGCAGGTCGATGCGCCGCCGTTCGAAGTCATCGTCATCAACGACGGCTCGCGCGATGACACGGAGCGCGTGATGTCGCAGCGCAAAGGAATCACGTTCCGGACGCAGTCCAATGGCGGCCCGGGACGCGCGCGCAATCACGGTGTCACGCTCGCGCGCGGTCGCTACGTCATCTTCATCGGCGACGACACGGTGCCCGAGCCGCATTTCCTCGCGGAGCACGCACGCGTGCACGCAGAAGCCGGCCATGATCCGCTCGTCGCCGCCCTCGGCTACACCGGCTGGCCGCAGCAGGAGCGTGTGACCGCGTTCATGGACTACATCAACGACTACGGCCTGCAGTTCGGCTACAAGCTGATCCGTCACGGCGACGTCGTTCCGTACAACTTCTTCTATACGTCCAACATCTCCATCGATCGCGAGTTACTGACCGCGCATCCGTTCGACACGACGTTTCCCTCGGCGGCGTGGGAAGACATCGAGCTCGCGTTTCGTCTCGACAAGAAGGGCCTTAAGATTCACTACAACGAGCGCGCCGTCACACGTCACTATCATCCGATGGACATCGACTCGTTCGCGCGGCGGCAGTACACGGTCGGGAAATCGGGCGCGATCTTCTATCAGAAGCATCCCGAGCTCGGTCATTTCCTCGGCGTACACGAGCTCGAAACGCGCGCGCTCGCGAACGAATCCCAACTCGCGAAACTGCGTCGCAAGGCGCGGCTCGGCGAGCGCTTCCGCCTGCTCGCGCGCAAACAGGTTTTCGAGACGCTCATGCGCGAGCATTACCTGCGCGGCCTCAAGGACGGACTCTCAGCAAATGTTCATCACGTTTGAAGGCCCCGAGGGATCGGGGAAATCGACGCAGATTCAAAGAGTGGGGACGTGGTTTCGCGAAGAACGACGTCGCGAATGCGTCGTCACGAAAGAACCGGGAGGAACGCCGATCTCCGATCGCATCCGCGCGATCCTGCTTGATTCCGCCGCGACCGGCATGGATGCGATGACGGAGTTGCTGCTGTATGCGGCGTCGCGGCGGCAGCATGTCGTCGAGGTGATTCGTCCTGCATTGCAGCGCAATGTGCCGGTGTTCTGCGATCGCTACACGGACGCGACTCTCGCGTACCAGGGATTCGGGCGACTGCTCGATCTCAATCGCCTGCAGACGATGAATCAATGGGCGACGGATGGCGTGAAGCCGGACGTGACGCTGCTGTTCGATCTCGATGAACAGACGGGACTCGCGCGCGCGCATGCTCGCAATGCGGGGATGGACGTTGACGAGGGACGCTTCGAGCTCGAAGATCTGCGTTTCCATCGAAGGGTGCGCGAGGGATATCTTTCGCTCGCGGCCGCGGAGCCGGCGCGATTCGCGATCATCGATGCGATCGGCAGCCCCGAGGAAGTCTTCGCGCGGACGCTCGAAACGCTTCGCACGCGCGCACCGCAGCTCTTCTCATGACGACCACTTCACTCATTCTCGACACCGCGCGGCGCGGCGAGCTGCATCACGCGATCATCCTGTACGGACCGTCGGCGCCGTTGCTGCGCGATGTTTCCGTCCGTATTGCGAAAACGCTCAACTGCCTCAACGGCAGCACGGGCGACGATTGCGCGGCGTGTCAGCGCGTCGATCGCCGCACGCATCCCGACGTGCATTTCGTCGAGGCGGCCGCGGATAAGAAGATGATCTCCGTCGATCAGATCCGCGCGCTCGTCGAGGAATCGACGATGCGGCCGTACGAAGGCCGCTCGAAAGTCTTCATCATCGATCCCGCGGACGGGCTGAGTGTCAGCGGCTCGAACTCGCTGCTGAAGACACTCGAAGAGCCATCGCGCGATACGTCGTTCCTGCTCATCACGCGGTCGCCCGATCTGCTGCTGCCGACCATTCGCTCGCGCTCGCAATCGGTCTACGTCGGCGACACCGCGCGTGTGCTCACTGGACCACGGCAGGCGGTGCGACTCTCGCAGGTCGCGTTGCTCGATGAGGGAGAAGAGCTCGCCGGCGACATCCTCGATCTGCTGCATCGCTACGCGACGCGCGGTGAGAGCGCTGCGCTGCTTGCGCTTGCGGCAATCGTTTCCAATCGCGATGATGTGAAGGATGCGTTTGCGCTTCTCGGCACCGTGTTCTGCGACATCGTCGCGCTGGAGCCGAGCGAGTCGCTCGATCCGAAAAAACTCGCCGAGATCCGCGAGCACATCCCGAAGGAGAAGCTGCTCGCTGCCGCCGATTCGGCGATGGCTGCGATCCGGTGGCTCACGGTCAACGCCGACGTGCGTCTGCTCGCCGAAAGCATCGTCGCCGAACTGGCGTAGCGTGCTCTCGTGTAACCGGTTCCAAAAAGAACAACCCCGCCTTTTGGGCGGGGTTGATAAATCTTACTGGATGGTCCGGCGGGAGCGCTCGGGGGTGAGTATTTGCAGATCGGTAAGATTCAAGGAAGAGTTCAAAAGGCGGCTACTACAGAGGCAGGCTGTTGAAACAGAAAGCAGGTCCCGCCGCCCATCCAGTAAACTCGTTCTCGTTCAATGATGCGCATTCTAGCGCAACCTTGTGAAAAATTTCTCAATGTAACTGCACTGTGACAAGACACCGCGTTTCAGATAGATACATCGCTTTTCCGGAATGGCGGAAAGTGTAAAGCAAAACAGTCGTTCGGTCCAGCAATGCACACCAGAACGCCGGCTGAATGGCAATTCATTGCATCGCGCTTCAGCGCGATGCCGGTTCCACGAGGTCTGCCTTCGGTGTCAGTGACTTCGCTACCGAAATGTGACCTGCAAGTGTCTCTCCCGGGCTGCCGTTGATCAGCAAACGCACGCTCTTCGCCTCGGGGAAATTCGCCGTGACCGTCTGTACCACCGAATAGATCGCCATCAGCTCCTGATGGCTCCCCGTCCCCCACCCGCCCGTCAGCGTCGGACCGCCGAGATCGACGATGACGGTTCCGCCCGGCAGCAGGTACGAGGCGCGCACGACCGTGTCCGCGGGGAAGAGACGAAGCGAGGTCGGCATTACCGGACCTTTCATCAGCTCGCGGACGACCATCGGAACAGCCGCAGCCGTGCTTTCCGGCAGCGGCACGTTGCGCTTCTCGGATGTGAGGAGCATCTGCGCCGATTCGTAGAACAGCCGCACCTCGCGCACCGCCACTCTGTTCGCGGCATTGATGTTCGCAGGCGTCTCCGGCTTCGGTTTACACGCACCGGCGATGAGGAGAAGCGCCGCCAGCGCCAGGACGACTCGCTTCACGCTACGGTTCCGTCCTCGTCTGCGGCTGCGCAGGCGCGACAGTCGTCGTTGCGGCAGGCGCAGGCGTCGGAGCCGCCGGCTGCAGCAGACCGATGCGCGTTTCATAGTTCGTCTTGTACTTCTGCACCGCACGCGTCAGCGCGTCGACCATCATCGTCTGGAAGGCCTCGCTCTGCAGCTTCGCCTCTTCGTCGGGATTGCTGATGAATCCGATCTCGACGAGCGCCGCCGGCATCGTCGCGCCGACCAGCACCTTGAACGGAGCCTGTTTCACGCCGCGATTCGCAACCGACGTCGCCGCGTTCATCTCTTCCTGAATCGCTTGAGCGAACAAGCTCGACTCTTCGATGTACGCGTTCTGCGCGAGATCCCAGAGGATGAGATTCAGATCCGCGGTCGGGTTCGGCGAGGACGTGACGTTCTCTGCTTCCGCTGCTTTCTTCGCGAGCTCGTCCGACGCTTCGAGCGACAGGTAGTACGTCTCCGAGCCCTTCGCGTCCTTCACGACGGCTGCGTTGACGTGTACGGAGAGGAAGAGATCAGCCTTGTACTGATTCGCGAGCGCCGTGCGCTGATCGAGCGAGACCACGCTGTCGTCTTCACGCGTCAGCACGACGCGCGCGCCGACTTTGCTCGAAAGCGCGGCCGCGAGCTTCTGCGCAATCGTGAGCGTGATGTCTTTCTCGAGCAGTCCGTTCGGACCGACGGCACCGACTTCGCGTCCGCCGTGACCGGGATCGATCACGATCGTGCGGATACCCGGCGCTTCCCGCGGAGCAGACGGCAACTGCGGCACCGGCACGCCCGCCACAGGCGCGGTGCCTTTGCGGAAGTCGATCACGATGCGCGGCGGATTCTCGAGGCGATAGGCGTCGCCGACGATGTCGGTCGCGGTGAGCTGAATGCGCAGATCGCTGCCCGCGAACGCCACCTTCGCGATGCCCGTATCTTCATACGCCTGCTCGGTGAACGGCGGCCGCACCGGCACGCGGAAGCGGACGATGTACGCGGTCGGCTCCTTCACGATGCTGTACTCAGCGGGCGCGCTGAGCGTGATG
>DASYLL010000238.1:0-3518 GCA_036009605.1 Thermoanaerobaculia bacterium
GATCCACAGCATAACGGAGTAGCCCGTGAAGCCGGCCGCCGTGAACTCCGCGCCATTTAATTCCCAATGGTATTGCACCGGGGCGTCGAAGCTTCGCTGCCACACGAAGTGACTAAAGTCGAAGAACGCCTTGAAGCACCACTGAGCATCAGCCGCATACTGATGGCGTTAAAAGCGAATTCGAGATAACCTTTACCCTACCAGCTGCCCGGCTCGCGGTTGATTGCTTTTTCGCAGCCAATCGTGAAGAACGCGGTGTCGGCGGCATTGATCCTGACGAGAGCCTCGCTGAAGCAGGGCAAATCTTGCACCTCCGCTATTTGTTCAATCTCCGCGGGCGAAGCTCCCTTCAAAAGCTTGAAGCCGTGGCATGTAGAATTCTCACGTTCGGCCGGCGCGTAGGGAATCGTCTTGCAGTAATCTCGAATACTCAGAATGATCGACGTGTCCACGACAGGAAGGGTAAAACGCGCGGCCTACTTGGGCAACTCCTGATTCCTCCGTCGGAACGTTGCCTGCGTGATTGTTGTTCTCAAGTTTTTGGCGAGTTGGCGACCCTCCTCTCAAGGTGTGCTGCTGATCTCGCGTCGGTGCGCTGGCACGCACCGCCAGAGAGGCCCGGCGGTTGCCGCTTCAGCGGGAAGTCTGCCGACCCGGATCTAGCCTGATCTAGGCGCCGGTTTGGTCATCGTATGATTGCACAACGTTTCAGCTCATCACTGAGCCTAAAATGATGGTAGCCTCGCCCGAGCTTCGCTTGCGCAACATCGCTCCCGTGCCTACCCTGAACACGCACGTATGTCAAACTTCCGATCGCTAATTGTGAACGCTTGGCGTAGCACAAGACTGCGCTGGACGAACTATACGCTTGGAGCCGCACTCTATTTTGTGTTCGCGAGTGCTGCGTTTATTGCGCTTGCGACTGAAGATCGTCCGTTTTGGATTGTTCTTCGCAGCGGCGTGCTTGCCAATACAGCTGCTATTTGCCTGTTCGCAGTAGCGGTGTTTCTAGACGAAATACGCTTAACGCCGGCTCGGATGCGTGAAACCGTAGCCCAGGGCGGGTTGGGGTTCGTGCTTCATGTCCGATCAGCCGATGTCCTTCATCGGGCTACGAAGGTGCTCGAAGGGGCACTGACAGGTTATCTTGCGATGCGGGACAGCGGTGATCCGGCTGCAGAACGTTCCTCTCGCCAGCGTCTTCGCGACGACTTCGACTCCTTCGCTGCCATCGCGAGGAATGGCACGACACTGCACGGCAGTTGGCGAAGGCGTCGTCGTGCGCGGCATATAGCTCGCCAGTTTGCTGACAACTACGGCAGCGTCCCCGACCAATTGCTCAGCGAACTGAAGACGTTTGCGGCGGACTACTGACACTCGACGATGATCGCCGGTATTCACCTGCGAGCGGTCCGATCCGCGCGAGGCTGCTCGGCTGCCGTGCCAGCTTCAGAGAGTCCTTAGGCCCCGGTCATCAAATGGACCTAGCTATCATTGGGTCTTTGGCGGCGCAACTGAGTGTCAAAGACCTTAGCGAGATCAACGTGTAGAGGGAGACAGTCTATTTGAACATTGCGGCCGCCCGCGATCGTGCGACCCTGTTCGGGATCGCGCTCGAAAGCCATGACGGCCGGAATACCGCTTAGCCCTTCAGTGTGTGACGCTGCAGACAGAATGCGCGCCGCCGCGTGCTTTACGGCGGGAAGCTCTTCGGCGCAAAGACGTTGATGGAGTTCCGACAGATGCGTCACGTGCGCGACAAGCAACTCAGTTAGATCCACCTTCTCAGGCAGGCGTTCGATCTCGTGCCGAAGAGAACCCCAATCGAATCCGTCCAAGAGGCGACTACGGCTCACGGCTGCCTGTAGCATTCTCGATGTGGGCGACGCCTCATGGCTGAAAGTGTCAAGAGGCAGACCACAATGCTGCACGAAGTTGCGAAAGCGGTAAATAAATCGATATGAGAACTGATTGTCGTACAGTTTGTTCGTCAGTGCCTTAAACCGATTCACACGGTCGCTCGTATCGCCGAAACGTCTCTTTAAATCCGTTTCTGTATGGTCCAGATATGATCGAATCGCCGACAGCAGATTCATCACCCGCCGATTAAGATCTAGACCGGCCGATCGCAAGGGGTTACCCGTGCGCTCAAAGCCATCTATAAGCAGGCGCTCCTGGAGAATCAGATACTCTTCAAGATTCCAGTGAATCAGATCAAGGAATCTTAGCCGGTCCCGGTGACGTGTCAGCTCATCGTTGGCTGCACGCAGGGCCTGGTATTCTGTTAGCTGGAGTTCCAGGATGGAGACCATTTCGGCCCTAGGCGCCAATGAACGGCGACCCGCCGCTGGATTCTTGCTGGTAACGATCAGGCCGAGGCAATAATTGACCGTTGCTGTCATAGTTGCATTCTCGCACACCCGTCATAACGCATGACCAGTGCTTTGCCGAACCGTGCTTCACGGTCTCGCGTGCCGAAGCCGAAGTGGCGCGGCGGTTGCCGCGCAATGACGCGGTGGCACGGTCGGGCGAATTCCAAC
This sequence comes from Thermoanaerobaculia bacterium, assembly GCA_036009605.1. GTDB lineage: Bacteria > Acidobacteriota > Thermoanaerobaculia > Gp7-AA8 > Gp7-AA8 > QHVT01. The sequence continues at coordinate 2,541 of DASYLL010000238.1, forward strand.
AGTCGCCGTTAAGCTCGCTACGCGGACGCAGCTCGGCTGCCAGACCGTCGCCGAGCTGGCACATTTCAGCGTGAAGTTAAGGCGCGCGCCCAGTAAGCCGTTCGTATTCGTGCACGACTTCGAACAGCTTGTGAGCCTTTAAAACTTTTCCCAGACTGAGGCGCGACTCGCGAGTTTCCGGATCAGGAATCGTCTCAATGATCATGCCCACAAATGCAAATCTGTCCTCTTCCCGCACTCGTTCCAACCAAGACGGATTGGGAACCTGAGGTGGTGCGACAAGTTTTTTGTCGATAACCAAGACCGGACCGCCACTGCATCCGTGATGCACGGCACCGTCGATCAGGAACACAGCGTCACCACGGTAATCCGACTTCAGTGGAGTCGCTGTAACGGCGCGCCGCACAATCGGAAAGCCCGTCTCCGGATCCCAAAGTCCTTCCGGGTATCCGGAGAAGAGCAGCTCCTCAAAGTTATGAGTAAACGCGAGATTGGCATCGACAAAGTGGTTGATGCCACGAGTAAGTGGCAGCACCGTGATCGCCACGTCATTGGTGGCTTTGCCGAGTTCGCCGAAGGACAAGGGCGTTATCGCAACGTCCAGTCTAGAGTCGCGAGGGTAATACCAGAGCTCGGAAAATCGCTTACGTCGGAATTCGAAGACCTTTGGCTCGGCCTTGCCCAGTTTCTCAGGATGGCTGCGCAGAAATATGACTGACCCATCTTCGGCATTCTCGACGACGTGTCTTGCCGTGGCGAGGTACATCGTTTTCTCAAAACCGATCTGTCCAGACGCCAAGATTAATGACGAGCCAATGTCAGGCCTTGGCAGCGGGGACACGACATCGCCATCACGAAGGCTCTCGACCACAATTCGTGGTGTCGTCCAGAAGAGTACTTCGCGAAGATTCCGTTGCTGGCGCATAGCCCGATTCTAGCTCGATCGGCGAGACCGTCAGTAGCATCGTCTAAAGTACT
>DASYLL010000239.1:0-8319 GCA_036009605.1 Thermoanaerobaculia bacterium
GGTGGTGCTGCTCGACGTGCAGATGCCGGACCTCGACGGCTTCGAGACCGCGAACCTGATTCGGCAACGCGACCGCTCGCACGACACGCCGATCATCTTTCTGACCGCCCTGTCGCGGAGCGAGTCGCACGTGTTTCGCGGCTACGAGCTCGGCGCCGTCGACTACATCTTCAAGCCCTTCCATCCCGACATCCTCCGCTCGAAGGTCAACGTTTTCGTGGAGCTGTTCCGCAAGCGCGAGGCGTTCAAGCAACAGGCGTACGAGCTGGCGCGCCTCAGCCGCCAGAACGAGCTGATTCTCAAAGCCGCGGCGGAAGGCGTGTTCGGCGTCGGCATCGAAGGCGCGACGACGTTCGTCAATCCCGCGGCCTCGCGCATGATCGGCCGCGATCCACGCGAGATCATCGGCAAAGACATTCACACGCTCGTGCATCCGGTGTTCCCCGGCGTCCGCACCTGTTCGATCGAACAGTGCCGCCTCTACGCGGTCGTGCATGGCGAGCCCGCGTACGAGGAGATCGAAGACACGTTCTTTCGCGCCGACGGGACGAGTTTCCCCGTCGAGTTCTCCGCCTCGCCGATGCGCGAACTGGGCGGCGAGCTCCTCGGTTCCGTGATCACGTTTCGCGACGTCACCGAGCGCCGCGCCGCTGCGAATGCGGCAGAAGCGGAGCGGCGCTATCGCGAGGCCGAAGCGCAGAATCGCGCGAAGGACAATTTTCTCGCCACGCTTTCACACGAGCTCCGCACGCCGATGACGTCAATTCTCGGCTGGGTGCAGTTCCTGCGCAGCGGCCACTTCGATCAATCCGAGCTCGAAGAGGCATTGCAGACCATCGAGTCGAGCGCGCGTCTGCAGGCCCGTCTCATCGACGACATGCTCGACGTCTCCCGCATCATCCTCGGCAAGTTCCAGGTCGACCTGCGCCCGACGCGTCTCTCCGACATCGTCGAGGCCGCTCTCACGACGGCGCGTCCGATGGCAGCGGAGAACGGCGTGCAGCTCACGTGGGAGATCGAAGCACGCGACACGCTCGTCGACGCCGACGCGAGCCGCATCCAGCAGGTCATCCAGAACCTGCTCTCCAACGCGATCAAGTTCACGCCCGCCGGCAAGAACGTGACGCTGCGGCTGGAGCGCGTCAATGGATCGATGCGCCTCGTCGTCGCGGACGAAGGGGAAGGGATCGAAGAATCGTTTCTCCCATACGTGTTCGATCGCCTGCGTCAGGCCGAAGGCTCGAACAAGCGCAGCGGACTCGGACTCGGACTCGCCATCGCGCGCCATATCGTCGAGTTGCACCACGGTGAGATCACCGCGGCGAGTGACGGCCCGGGACTCGGCGCGCGCTTCACGATGACGCTGCCCGTGCGCTCGGAAGACGCGCACCCGCACTCGCGCGTCGAGCAGAACCCGAACGTCGCGCCGCTTCACGCGTAAGCGCGTCGCGTAGCTCCGCGCCGCTCCGAGCGGGTTGTCGGTTCTCAGTTGTCGGTTGTCTGTGCTTCTGCGCGCTTCGGCACAGACAACCGAGAACTGACAACCGACAACTGCGCGAAGCGGTGCGGTACAGACAACCGAGAACCGACAACCGACAACCGCGCGAAGCGCGCCGGTGATACCGTTCGCGCCATGCAAATGAACGCCTACCGCGTCGACGAAAAGCAGAAGGTCCGCCTGCGCGATTACGATCCCGACGACACCCGTCTCGCTCCCGGAAAAGTCGAAGCAAAAAAAGAAAGCATCGAGCTGCAGGAGCGTCTTGCGGAGTTGCAGGAGCTCGTTTACGCCGGCCGCGAGAAGAAGATCCTCATTCTTCTGCAGGGGATGGACGCCTCGGGGAAAGACGGCGTGATCCGTCACGTCATGGGGGGCTTCAATCCGCAGGGCGTGCGCGTGCAGTCGTTCGGCAAGCCGAGCAAGTCCGAGCTCGATCACGACTATCTCTGGCGCATCCATCAGCAGGTGCCGGAGAAAGGGGAGATCGTCGTCTTCAATCGCAGCCACTATGAAGACGTGCTCGTCGTGCGCGTCCACGACCTCGTCCCGAAGTCCGATTGGAAAAAGCGTTACGCGCAGATCAACGACTTCGAGCGCATGCTCACCGACAACGGCACGTTGATTCTGAAGTTCTTCCTGCACATCAGCAAAGACGAACAGCGCAAGCGATTGCAGGAGCGCATTGAAGATCCGACCAAACGCTGGAAGTTCCAGCACGGCGATCTCGAAGAGCGGAAATTGTGGGACCACTACCAGCGCGCGTATGAAGAGGCACTGAGCCTTTGCTCGACGAACTACGCACCGTGGTACATCGTCCCGGCGAACCAGAAGTGGTATCGCAATTACGTGATCGGGACGATCGTGGTGGATGCGTTGAAACGGCTGAAGATGAAGTATCCGCAGCCGGATCTGGCGAATGTTGTAGTCGAGTAGCTCGGCCCCCGCGCGACGCCGCGGCTTCCGTTTGTCAGCAAAACCTGCTCTAATATCGCGCTTCGCGAGGTCCGTTACACAAACAAACAACTGAGGGAGTGTCGAACGTGCCTGGACTCCGTGTGTCACGGGTCGGGAGGGGCGGCGTCTTATTCATTGTCCTTCTCACCGTCGCACTGTCCGCGCCGGCGGCGGAGCTGTTGTTTCCCGAGCCGCACCATTTCGTCCGCCGCATCGACGATCCCATCTCCGGCACCGTCTCCACGGTCCATGAATATTGCGCGGGCAATCAGGTCGTCACCATTCATGGCGATTCGGTTTCGATTGCGGATTACGGCAAGCAGGAAGTGATCGAGATCGATCGCGCCGCCGGCACCTACAGCGTGACGCGTTTCGAAGAAATCGCTCGCGCGAATCCATATCGCGAACGCAAAACGGATGATGTGAAGGTCGACGTGAAAGTCGACGCGAGCGTCAGCCTCTCGCGGAGTGCCATTGAAGTCTTGATCGGTGCCGCGTATCCGAATCGTCGCAGCAGCGAGCACGACTCGATCCTCAATGCCTCGCGCAAACGCGGCCGCGGCATCGAGTCGCAAGCTTCGGATTTGCACGCGTTGCCTGTAGAGCAAACCATCGAGCACGAAGGGCTCACGCTCCGCAGCTCCATCATTTCCATGACGAGCGAGCGCGTTCCGCAGGACGCATTGCTCATTCCTCCCGGCGCGAAGCTTGTGGAGTCGCGCATCGTGCGGCTCGCACGCGAGCTTCGCGACCTCGATCGTCTCCCCCAATGAGCCTGCGTCGCCTCATTCCTTTCGTCATCGCGCTGGCGATGACAGGAGCGATGCAAGCAGGCGAAGTCGCGCGCGGCGACCTGGCCATCATCGGCCTCGGGCTCGAAGTCGATCGCAATCCTGTGCAGGCCGCAACCGGCGTCCCCAGTTTCGTGCAGACGAAATTCGGCGGCGTGATGAACGACGAGGCTCCGGTAGCGCCCGGCCTTTCTGCATTGGGGGAGTTGATCGGTCCCGGCATCGACACGCCGCTCACGCTGAGCGCGATTCCGGGAAAGAAATTCGCGCTGCCTGCTCTTCACGAGAAGGGCGAATACACGCTGCAGAACATCCGCCTCGTCGGCGCGAACGGCGAGTTCCTGCAGCCGGCCGTTCCGTCATTTGCGCTGATCACCGTGTCGGACGCGCTTTCGACGAAAGTGCGCGTGCGGCAACTGAGGCCTGAGGAGTTGCGGGAGCGCGGCATTACGATCGACGCGCGAAATTTCGAAGTCTACGGCGTCATCCGCAACGAATCGACGTACGGCGTTCTCTCGCTCTTCGGATATGGCATCGGCGTCTACGATCTCAACGCCGTCGAGTCCAACGACGCGCCCGAGAAACCGGTCGACTACGAAACGCTGCGCGAACAGATCCGCATTACACGCGCGCGAACGGAATGCGGTCCCTTCGAGCCTGAAGCCATTCCTGATCTGACGTTCTCTCCCGATGCGACCATCGTTACGCGCACCGGATCCACCGCTCTGCACATCCTCGCCGTCGACCTCCACCGCGGCGTGCTCGATCTCGCGATCGAGCACGGCATCGACCACTCCTCCACCGCCCCGTCCTGCGGCGAACGCGCCCCGATCGGCCTTCTTCTCCGCGACCATCCGCGCATCGTCAAACTGCGCGAGCGGTTCATCGAACACGAGAATCGCGAACCGTTCGGAAGGTTCACGGGAGCGGCGCGATATCGGTGGACGCTGGAACCGAAAGACAACGTCGGTCAGCGCGGCTCTGCAATCAAAACGCCCGTGCAGCGCGACTACATGCTCATTCCTGGCAACGAGTACGGCCTGCTCGTCGTCGAGATCGCCGGCAATCCGCCGACCCTCGTCCCGTCGTATCAGCCATTGCAGCCGATCCACCTCGTCGATGTGATCTGGATTCCCGGCGGCGCGTACGCCGTGCGCACGATCGCCGGCTCGAACCTGGCCACCGTCATCGACGGCGAAGGACACGCGCTCCTCGTCGACCTCTCGCAACTCGACGAACGTTGGGATGGCGATGAGCTCATCGAAGACGACGCGCTCTTTGCCACCGCGTCGAAAGTGCTCCAGGACAACGTCCACACGCCCGACCCGCGCATCGTCTGGCGCTCCGCGAACCCACTCGCCACCGGCACCGTTGCACCGGTCGTCGATCCGAACACCGGCTTCCTCTACGTCGGGAAAACGCTCCAGAAAACGACGAGCGTCGTCGCCGCACTCGATCCGAAACTCACGTTCCGCAGCGTGAAGGGCAACGTCGCGATGACCGGCATCGTCCCGCACGGCATCGCCCCGCCCGCTGGATTCACCACCGATTCCCTCGGATCGTTCCGCGTCGAAACGACACTCCCCGGCGGCATCAGCCAGTCGATCGAAAGCGGCGCACTCATTCTCGCCGTCGACAGCGAACGCGTCTTCGGCGCGAAGACCGAAGACACGCCCGACGGCTGGCCGCACGCGCATCTCACCGATCTCGCGCTGCGCCGCGTGCTGCCGGTGACGATTCCCGGCTTGCGTCACCAGAGCGGCTACAACCGCTGGATCAGCCATCCCGTCGTCGCCATCGGCGATCCGCGCGCCTCGAAGTTCTACATCTGGGCTCCCGACGCCAACAAAGCCGCCGAAGGTTGCTACGCCTGCGATCCTCCCGCCGTCGCGAATGCGCAGGAGATCTATTCGCTCGGCCGCGCCTTCCGCGTCCGCGCGGGCAACGCGTTCCAGGGATCCGGCTACGCATACCTCGCCGAAAACGGCCGCTTCGAAGCGCGCATCGCCACCATTCCCGCCGACACCATTCGTCCGCCCGCGATGCGCGTTGCCGCGCAACAACCCGCGACCGCCGGCGGCATGCTGCAGGACACGACGCATCTTCATTCCGGCGAAGTCGAAACCGCTGCGATCGATTTCGATTTCGGCGGTCGCGCCGGATGGAACGTCACGCTCGATCGTTCCTATCGCTCGCGCACGATCGGTCTCGCACCGCTCGGCCCGGGATGGGACAGCGCGATCTTCAAACGCCTGCGCGTGTTGCCCGATGGCGTGGTCGAGTATCGCGACGGCGCGGAGATCTGGCCGTTCCGTTTGCAGGGTGGGCAGTACGTCGCACCACTCGGCCTCTTCCTCCGCCTGACGAAAACCGCCACCGGCTGGTCGCTCATCGATCAGAAGTGGCGCATCACGACCTTCGATCAATACGGTCGCCTGGCCAGCGAGTCAGACGAGTTCTACAGCCCCGACAAACCCGACTCCGGCAACACCATCCACTACCTCTACGACGCAAACGGCCGCCTCGGCACGATCGTCGATCCCGTCGGCCGTCTCACGACGTTGAACTGGAACGCCCAAACCGGATCGCTCTTCGAAGTTTCCGACTGGCGCTCACCGAAACGCACGATCACCTACAGGCACGACCCGGCACAACGGCGGCTGATGAAAGTCGAGTTGCCGAACGTCGCCAACACCTCCGGTCAGCGTCCGCTCATCGACTTCGGCTACCAGGAAGCGAGCGCGCAGTTCAACGATCGGCTCGAAATCACGACGAACCTGACGACCGTTCGCAATCCGACGGAAGCCTCGAGCAATGGCAATCCGCGCGTGACCTTCACGTACGAGCTCGATCGCGTCACGCGGCAGCAATGGGCGACCGGCGAGCGCGCGACCTTCAGCTATCCATCACCCACGACCGCGATCGTCACCGACGTTCTCGGCCAGGAGCGTCGCTACTCGTTCAACGCCAACGACCCTGACCTGCTCGGCGATCGCGCACACGCGACGACCGTGCGCGAGATCGATGTTCCGGTCTGGGGCGGCGCGGTGGTTCCCGGCATCCCGCAGGCCACGAATACCGATCGCGTCGAGACATTCAGCTTCTCCGCCGGCGTTCTCGATTCCGCAAAACTCGAAGGCGTACGGGAGACCACCATCACCCACGTGCCGCCTGTCGGCGCACCCGGCTCGATCGTGAAGTCCGTAACGACGGCGCCGCTCGTGACCGGAGACGACACGCCGATTACGCGTGTGCTCGAGTATCAGGCTGGCGCCAACGGCTCGACGTTCCTGCAGGCGATCGAGGCCGGCGGAAAACGGATCGCATCGCCCGAGCCGCACCGCAACAACATCGAGCCGATCGCGATCAACCAGAGTGACAGCCTCACCGGACAACAGAAGTTCGACGCGCAAGGCCGCGTGAAGAAAGTTACCTCCACCGGCGGAACCGACACCGCCGGTGCCGGCTCCGAAGGCAACATCGACTACTGGCCGGACAGCGCGGTGTTGCACAAGCGCGGGTTGCCGAAAGTCATACGCAGCGGCGCGCTCGAGACGAAGCTCGAGTATCCATCCGAGACGCAGACCGTCGCCACCGATCCTCGCGGCGTCATCACCACCACGACGTTCGACGAGTGGGGACGCACGAAAAAGATCAACGTGATGAAGCCCGGCGATCCGCTGTCGCTCACCGAGCAGTACACCTGGGACGCGAGCGGCCGCGTGCACGACGTGGTCCGCACGCGCAACGGCGGCGACGTCACCACGCGATACCAGTACGACGCGATGGGCCGCACGACGAAACAAGAGACCGATCAGATCGCGACGATCGTCTCGCTCTCGACCACGACCGAATATCACCTCGACTCGCGATCGATCATCACGCGCCAGTCGAGCGGCGCGAGCACGACCACCAAACTCGACCCCCTCGGCCGCATCATTCATTCACGCACCGAGACGGGCAGCAGTCCGATCGAAGAACGCTTCGGCTACGACCTCGCGGGCAATCGCGTCTTCGCAACCGACATGCTCACTGCCACCGCGGAGACCTACGACGTGCACGGCCGTGTTGTGAAATCGCGATTCGCCGACGGCACCAGTCAGTCCGCCGAATACGACGAATGGGATCGTCCGAAAATCACGAAGCGTCTCGCCGACAACGGCGCATCAGTAGGGGAGTCGTCCTACACCTTCACGGATACCGGCCGGTTGCGATCGCTCGTGTCGAAGGTCGACACCGGAGTCTCGCGCACGACCGACTTCGCCTGGGACGGCGGCGGACGCACGACGCACGTCGCGACCAATGGCCGCGCATCGGAAACGAAGTTCGACATCGCCGGACGTCTGCTCAAACACGCCGCCGGAGCGGGCAGCCTGACCAGTCTCACCGACACGTTCAGCACCACGAACGTGAGCTCGCACGATGGCGCCCTGCCGTCGAAAACGACCACGGCGGAGAAGTTCAGCGGTTCGTACACCGCAACGGCGAAGCACAACACAGCCGGCGATGTGACCGAAGAGTCGGTTGGCTCACTCTCGTGGAAACAGACGTTCGATCAGTTGGGCAGCGTGACCTCCGCGAGCGTGCCCGGACGAAAAGCGACGACGTGGAGCGTCGATGCACGCGGCGCGGTCAAAGAAGAGAAGCTCCCAGACGGCGCGACGAATCAGTTCGAATACGGCGCGAGCGGCGCGCAGAGCCGCTATCGCGATCCCGAAAACGAGCCGACACAGACGAGCTCCGATCAGATCGGCCGGCCGCTGCGTCGCACGTTTGCAGACGGCACGGCCGAAGTCATCACGTGGCAGGGTGCGCGCTTGCAGTCGGTCACCGACCGTCAGGGCCGCAAGCAGTCATACGTCTACAACAGCAAAGGCCAGCTGAGCGAGATCCGCGATGCCGGCACCGAGCTCACGGACAAGTTGACGTACGACAACGCCGGCCGGTTGATCTCGTGGAAGAACGCCGATTCGGAAGTCGCCTGGAGCGACTTCAATCTCCAGGACGCGCCGAAGAAAACGACGCAGCGCCGCTTCCGCGACGGCAGTGGATTGACTGCGCTGGTCGTGCTCG
>DASYLL010000240.1:0-13921 GCA_036009605.1 Thermoanaerobaculia bacterium
ACGTATCACGGTCCGCGGCAATCGGAGATCAGCGTCAACCTCGCGCCGCATCAGGAGTATTACGCAGGCCGCACGTATCACAATTTCCGGCACTCGATCTTCGGCTCCGTGCAGGCGTCGCCCGACGTTTCCGTCTATCTCAGTGTCAGCGCCGGCGAGAATATCGACTTCACGAACGCGCAGCCCGCGGATTTCGTGACGATCAATCCCGGCGGCAGCTTCAACATCGGCCGCCGCATTTACGGCGAGATCGATTACGTCTGGCAGCGCTTCGACACCGAGTCCGGCCAGCGCATCTTCACCGTGCATCTGCCGCAAGCGAAATTGCTCTATCACTTCAGCCGACGCGCGTTCGTGCGCACCGTGCTGCAGTATCAGACGGTCGATCGCGTGACGGAAAAATCGCGCGAACTGCTCACGCAGCTCCTGTTCTCGTATCGATGGAATGCGCAGACGGTGGTGCTGGCGGGATACTCGGACAATTACGAAGGGGAGTTGGATCTGTCGAGGACGGATCGGGCGGTGTTCGTGAAGCTCGGTTACGCGTGGTTGTTCTGACGTCATCCCGAGCGTAGCGAGGGACCTGTGCGGGTGGGGCGCGAAGAACGTACAGGTCGCCCCGCCCGCACAGGTCCCTCGCTCACGCTCGGGATGACAGGAGCAGGCGGTCGAACTCTTTCAACGACAACGTCTCTGCACGCGCATTCTCATCAATGCCTGCGTGTGCCATGGCCGCAAGCACCTGCTCGCGCGTCAGCTCCCGCCATCCGGTCAAGTTGTTGACCAACTTCTTCCGTCGCATCCGAAACGAAGCACTGACGAGATCGAGCACATCCTCGCGCGGCGATTCCAATCCCGGATCGCGAGGATCGAGCACGACCACGGCGCTGCGCACTTTCGGCGGCGGATGGAACGACTTCGGATCGAGCGTCATCAACTGTCGCGCGGACGCGTACGCTTCGACGTAGAGCGTGAGGTATCCGTACGGATCGGAGCCCGGTTTCGCCGACACGCGATCGGCCACTTCCTTTTGCAGCATGAACACGGCGCGGCGGCAGTTCGGGTCAGCGATGACGCGACGCAGGATCGGCGTGCCGACGTTGTAGGGGAGGTTGCCGACGGCGCGATACGGCGTCTCCGGCAGCGGCGCGTCGACGGCGTCTCCATTGACGAGCTCGAGCTTCTCTCCGAACTTCGCGCGCAGGCGCTTTTCCAGATCGGGATCGATCTCGATCGCCACGACGCGATTCGGCAATTCCAACAGCTTTGCCGTGAGCACGCCCTCGCCCGGACCGATCTCCAGAACGACCTCATCCGGAGCAGGCTGGATCGCCGCGACGATCTTCTCCACCGCGCCGCGGTTGCGCAGGAAGTTCTGTCCCCATTTTTTCTTCGGTCGCGTCATTTGCGGTGAAGGATAGACTGAAAGGCGATGACCGAAAGTACCGAAGCCGCGCACCAGACCATCGCCCGCCTGCGCAAGGAGATCGGCCGCGCCGTCATCGGCCAGGAGGCGGTGTTGAACCGGCTCGTGATCGCGCTGCTCATCCGCGGCCACGTGCTGATCGAGGGCCTGCCGGGACTCGCGAAAACGCTCCTCGTGAAGACGCTCGCGGGCGCGATCGACGCGTCGTTCAAGCGCATCCAGTTCACGCCCGATCTGCTTCCCGCCGACATCACCGGCACGCAGATCTTCGACCCGAACGGCCGCGTCTTCCAACCCCGCCTCGGGCCAATCTTCGCCAATCTCGTCCTCGCCGACGAGATCAATCGCGCGCCCGCGAAAGTGCAGAGCGCGCTGCTCGAAGCGATGCAGGAGCGGCAGGTCACGATCGGCGACACGTCGTATCAGTTGCCCGATCCGTTCGTCGTGATCGCCACGCAGAACCCGATCGAGCATGAAGGAACGTATGCGTTGCCCGAGGCGCAGGTCGATCGGTTCGTGATGAAACTGCGGGTTGATTATCCGAAGGCAGAAGAAGAGTTGCGCATGCTCGCGCTCTATCTCGACCCCACGCGCGAAGCGATCTCGGTGCAGAAGGTCCTCGGAACTCCCGAGATTCACGCGATCGGACAGCTCGCATCGCGCGTACATACCGATGAGCGCATCGGCCGCTACATCGTGCAGCTCGTCAGCGCGACGCGCAAACCTGCGGACTACAAAATGCCGGGACTCGCATCGCAGATCGCGTTCGGTGCATCGCCGCGTGCGACGCTCGCGCTCGCGCATGTCTCCAAAGCGTTCGCGTTCATCGAAGGACGCGAGTACGTCGTGCCCGAGGATGTGAAGGCGGTTGCGCATGACGTGCTGCGGCATCGGCTCGTGCTCAGTTACGAAGCAGCGGCGGAGCAGGTGACGAGCGATCGCATCATCGATCAGGGGTTGGGCACGGTGCCCGTGCCGTGAGGCGTTGTCGGCTGTCGGTTCTCTGCGAAGTAGCGCAAGGACGACACCTCACAGACAACCGACAACCGACAACTGAGAACCGCGAAGCCAATGTTCTTCAAACGCAAGCCTCCCGTTGATTTACGCGCATCCATCGCGCGACGAGTGCGCGATCTCGAATTGCTCTCGTCGCGCATGATCCGCGCGGGATTCGCGGGCGATTACCACTCCGCGTTTCACGGGCAGGGGATCGAGTTCTCGCAGGTGCGGGAGTACATGCCGGGCGACGACATCCGCACGATCGACTGGAACGTGACCGCGCGCAGCGGCGTGCCGCACGTGAAGCAGTTCATCGAAGAGCGCGACCTCACGGTGATGATCGCCGTCGACATTTCGGGCTCGATGCGTTTTGGTTCCGTCGACTGGCGCAAGTGCGACATCGCCGCGGAGCTCGCGGCGGTCTTTGCGTTTTCGGCCGTCGAAAATTCGGATCGCGTTGGCCTGCTGCTTTTCTCGGACTCGACGCAGACGTTCATTCCGCCGCGCCGCGGACACGCGCACGCGCAGGTTCTCGTGCGCGCCGCCGTCGAAGCGGCGATGCGCGGACCGCGCGGCGAGGCCAGTCTCGAAACTGCAGCGCGATTTCTCGAAAGAGTGGCGGTGAAGCGCGCGGTCGTACTCGTGCTCTCCGATTTTCTCGATCTCCATTTCGAGCGTCCGCTCAATCGGCTCAATCGAAAGCATGACGTCATCGCGTTGCCGATCGTCGATCCGCGCGAGGAGCGTTTTCCCGCGAGCGGGTTGGCGCGTCTCGTCGATCTCGAATCGGGGGAGCCGCGGCTCGTCGATCTCGCGCACGCCGACGTCGCGCGACGCGCGGGCCAACGGCGCGTGCAACTCGAGCGGCGGTTTCGCGTCGCGGGCATCGATCATCTCGCCGTGTCGACCGCGGTGCCGTACGACCGCGAGCTGCTGCGATTCTTCAAACAGCGCGCGGCGTCGCATCGGGTGCGGAGGGTGGAGGGGTGATCGTCCTCGCGTTCGTTCTCGCGGCGGTCACCGCGACGGTCAGTCCTCCCGAGCCGAAGGTCGGCGACCTGATCACGATCGTGTTTCCCGCGCCGGTGACGATCGAAAAATCGCCGAGCTTCGAAGTCGTCGAGCAGGTTGGCAATCGCGTGATCGTGCGGACGTTCCAGCCGGAACCGTTCACCGTGAATGACGTCGTCGTGCCGGTGAAGTCAGTGCTCGCGCCCGATGATGCGCTCGCGCCCGCGCCGCTCGCGCCGCCGCTGGAGGTGCCGTATCCGCGGGCGCCATTTCTCGCGATTGCTCTCGCGGCATTCGCCGCGCTCGCGACGTGGCTTGCGGTCTGGTGGCGCGCGAAACATGTCGCCAGGCCGGCGATCGTGGCGCCGTCGCTGACTGCCGAGGAGCGTTTTCGCAACGCGGTGAGTGCGTTGCGGCGCGACGAACATCCGCGACGCTGGGCCGCACTCGCGGATGAAACGCGCGCGTTTCTCGCCGCGACGCGGCAACTCGGCAGCGAGCTCACGACGCACGAGCTCGTGCCGCAACTCGCCGCGCGCGATGCCGTTGTCGAGGACATCCTGCGACACGGCGACTACGAAAAGTTCGCGCCGGGCGGGCGGCCGGCGGCGGACTTCGAAGAGGTGGCGGAGAAGGCGCTGGGACTCGCGGAGATACGCGGATGAGGGGTTGTCCCCTATGACCCGCTTCGCCAGCCCTCTCTGGTTCGCACTCGCTGCGCTCGTGCTCGCGCGCATCGTGCTGCTCGTCCGCGATCGCCGCAATCGCGTCGGCGCCTTCGGCTTCTCCGCGCTCTCGCTCGTCGCGCCGACGCGCGGCGCTCGCGTGCGCACGTCCGGGATCCCGTTCGTTCTCGAAGTGCTCGCGTTGCTGCTGGTCATCGTCGCGCTCGCGCGGCCGCAGCGCGTCGTGCGGCTGGCGAGCAGCGATCGGTTCGGCATCGACATCGTCATCACGCTCGATGCGTCCGGCAGCATGGCCGCCGAGGATTTCCGTCCGCGCAATCGATTCGTGGTTGCGAAAGATCTGATCGCCGACTTCATTCGAGGCCGCGTCGATGATCGCATCGGACTCGTCACATTCGGCAGTCGCGCCGCGACGCGCGTGCCGATCACGTACGACCGTCGCATCACCGAAGGCATTCTCGAACGCGCACAGCTCGGGGAGCACGGCAACGGCACCGCGATCGGACACGCGCTCGCCACGTCCGTCAATCGACTGCGCACGTCGAAGTCGCGCACGCGCGTGATCATCCTCGTCACCGACGGTGTGAACAATTCGGGCTCGATCGATCCGCGCGTTGCCGCGCAACTCGCGGCGCGGAGCGGCATCAAGATCTACACGATCGGCGTTGGCAGCGAAGGTCCCGTGCCGTTGCCCATTCAGCGGCAGAACCCGTTCACGGGACAGACCGAAACGATCTACACGCACATCCGCGGAGAGCTCGACGAGCCGACATTGACCGCAATAGCCCAGAGCACCGGTGGCGAGTTCTTCCGCGCCACCGACGCACGCGCGCTCGAGCGCGTGCTGCAGCGCATCAACACGCTCGAGAAGTCGCGGCTCACCGCGCCGAAGCGCGAGCAGATCGACGAGCTGTACGGCTATCCGCTCGCTGCCGCGCTCGCGTTGCTGCTCATCGCGCTCGTCGCAGGCGAGACGCTCTGGATGAAGGTGCCGGCATGAGCTTCCGCTTCGCGACGATGCTCTGGCTGCTCGCGCTCGTGCCGTTCGCGTTACTGTTTTTTCTTTCGCGCGAACGGACGCGTACGCGCTTCGCGCGACGCTTCGTCTCCGAACGTCTCCGCGGCGCACCGGTCCGCTGGCTTCGCCCATGGCTCCTCGGCATCGCGCTGACGCTCGCGATTCTCGCGCTCGCGGGACCGCACGCCGGCTTCCGCATGGTGCCGATCGTCGCGCGCGAGGCGAACCGCGTGCTGGTGCTCGACGTCTCCAACAGCATGAGTGCCGAGGATGTGGGGACGTCGCGGTTGTCCGCGGCGAAGGCGATTGCGATGCGACTCGCGGACGCGCAGCACGGACGCATCGCGCTCGTCGTGTTCGAAGCGGAACCGCTCGTCGTGTCGCCACTGACGACTGACACTGAGGCCGTGTCTGCACTCCTCGACACGATCTCTGCCGGCGAAGTCGGCGAGCCCGGTTCCGACCTCGGCAGCGCAATTCTGGCCGCGCTGCGCCTGATCGAAACCGATTCCGCGCAACGTGCGGATCTCGTCGTGCTCAGCGATGGCGAGGAGCAGGGCGTGCGTGTCGCGGAAGCGGTGAGCCGTGCGAAATCGCGCGGTGTCGAGGTCTCGACGATCGTCATTGGCACCGCGCAGGGCGGTACGATTCCGACGGGACGCGGTCCGCTGCGCGATGACAGCGGCAACATCGTGACGACGTATGCGCGGACGGAAGTGATGACCGAAGTTGCGCGCGAGACGGGCGGGACGCTGCTGCAGAATCCGTTCGGCGCGCGTGCGCTCGATCCGCTGCTGCGCAATACGCGGTCGGCCACGCAGCGCGAGACCGAGGCGCGGATGCCGATCGATCGCTATCAGTGGCCGCTCGCGTTTGCGTTCATCGCGTTGCTCGGCGGGTCGCTGCTGCACCGAGGTGCGGAATGAAGATCGCGATCGTGATGCTGCTGGCGGTGGCGATGCCGGCGTGGTGGCGCGAGACGAACTCGCACGCTTCCAGCAAACGCGGCGCGCAAGAGTTCGAGAAGAAACAGTACGCGGCGTCCGCGAAGGCGTTCGATCGCGCGCAGAAGATTGCGCCTTCCGTGCGTGGCGCGTTCAATCTCGGGACCGCGGAGATCGCGGCGGGAGATCACGAGCAGGGATCGGCGCATCTCGCGGATGCGATCAAGGATCCGGCGCTGCGTGCGGACGCGCTCTTCAATCGCGGCAACAGCGCGCTCGAAGCGAAGGCGCTCGATCACGCGATTCGCGATTACAGCGATGCGTTGCGCGCGAACCCGAATCACGCGGCGGCGAAACGCAATCTCGAGATCGCGCTCTCGCGCAAACAGAATCAGCGTCCGTCGCCGAATGGGCAGCAGGGTCAGGGACAACAGGAAAAGCAACCGCAGAAGCCGCAGCCGCAGGCGGGGAAAAAGCCCGGTGCGTCAGGTCAGCCGGATCTCGACGCGCTGCTGCGCAGCGTGCAGCAGCAGGAGCAGGAAGAGTTGCGGCGGATGAAGGGGCGGCCGGCGGAGGGGAAGGTGGGCTGGTGATGTCATCTCGAGCGGAGTCGAGGGACTTGGGCGGGCGGCGCGCGAAGCTCTTGCATGGCGCCCCGCCCTCCCGGGTCCCTCGACTTACGCTCGGGATGACAGTGTTTTGTCTGCTCGCTTTTTCCGCGTTCGCCAACGATCTCACCGTCGATCGCAACCGCATTCAGGTCAACGATCTGATCACGATCACACTCTCGCTCGAAGGCACGTTCGCGCCCTCCGACGAACCGATGATCCCGGTCAACAACCTCGCCATCGTCGGAGAGCCATCCGTCTCGTCGGAATTCACATGGATCAACGGACAGGTCACGCGACGCAAGGTCTATCGCTATCGCGCTCGGCCGCTGGCTTCCGGTGCGGCGCGCGTCGGGCCGCTCGTGTTGAACGCAAGCGATGGTCAGCGCGAAACGCTGCGTGCGATCGCGATCGAAGTGATTCCCGATCGAGCGTCGGGATCGAACGATCCGGAAGTCGTGCTGCGCGAGCTCGTCGCGTCCGGACGCGAACCGTTGTTTGTCATCGCCGAGATCAACAAGACGAATGCGTACGTTGGCGAGCCGGTGACCGTCACCTGGTGGCTTTACAACGCGGCGGTCGTGCAGCAATGGCAGATTGCAACGGTGCCGAAGCTCGTCGAGTTCTGGGTCGAAGAACAGCAGCGCAACGAAACGCCGGAGCGCGTGTACGTCGGCGACGTGATGGTGCAGCGCGTTCCCGTGCGGCGCGTCGTGCTGTTCCCGCTGCAGAGCGGGCATCTCATCATCGGCGGTGTCACGGTGCAGGCGTCGGTGCTGCGGCGCCGCAGCAGTGGGCCGTTCGGGATCTTCGCCGGCGAGTTGATCGAATCGTCGTTCACGTCCGCGTCGCTCGGCCTCGACGTGAAGGCCATTCCTGAGGGCGGCGCACTCGATGCCGTGGGTGATCTGTCGCTCGCATGCGCATCGCCACTGCAGAAAAACGCAGGACCGGTCGTGCTGCGCATCACGCTCAGCGGCCTCGGCAACTTGCGGGCGGCGTCGCCGCCGCGATTCGAAGAGAAGGTCGCGGGAACCGTGCAGGTCGAAGGCGGCGAGGTCACGGTCGTGCGTGATGAAGGCGCGTTTGCGATGTCGCGCCAGTGGCGCTATCTGATCTTCCCCGAGCGCTCGGGATTGCTCGATCTGCCGCCGTTGTCGATGCGCATTTTCGATCCCGCATCGGGGACGCGACGCGAGTTGCGATGCGGAACATCGTTCGTGAATGCGGTGACGGCGCAGGCTCCCGAGGCGGCGTTGCCTGCGGTGACGCCGTCGAGTCGGCCGTTGCCGTGGCCGCTGATCATCGGCGCGATTGCGCTCGTGTTCGCGGCGCTGGTCTTCGTTCCGCGTCTGCTGCGCGAACTGAAACTGCGACGCGACGTTCAGGAGATCGTGCGCGGCGCGACGCCCGCGGAGATTCGTGCGCGCATCGAAGAGCGAGTGTCGATCGACTTGCGCGAATCGTCGGAACGCGGCGACGCGATGCGTGCGTTGCGATCGCTGCTCGATGCCGCGGAGCGTGACCGCGACATCGCGGTCGATGGTGAGCAGGAGATCGCGCGACGCGTGCGAGATGTGCTGGAATCGGCGCGCAAATGAAGCAGCAGCCGACCCTTCATACAGCGCGCCTCACGCTGCGCCCGTTCACGCTCGACGACGCGCCGTCGATCCAGCGCCTCGCCGGCGCGTACGAAGTTGCGCTCAACACGCTGTTCATCCCGCATCCGTATCCCGACGGCGCCGCCGAGCAGTGGATTGGCAAACATCAGGAAGAGCTCGACGCGAATCGCATTCATCACTTCGCGCTCGATGCCGAGGGAGAGTTGATCGGCGCGATGGCGCTGGTGATGAAGGACGCGGGGATGGCGGAGATCGGCTACTGGATCGGCGTGCCGTACTGGGGCCGCGGCTATACGGCCGAGGCGGCGAGGGAAGTGCTGCGGTACGGATTCGAGGAGTGCGGACTGCAGCGCATCTTCGCCGGCCACTTCACGCGCAACGTGGCTTCGGGACGCGTGCTGCAGAAGATCGGCATGCGGTACGAGGGAACGCTGCGCCAGCACATGGTGAAGTGGGACGAGCGTGTCGACGTGGCGTTCTACGGAATCCTGCGCGACGAATTCATCGCTCTGGATTCATCGCGCAACGAACGGCAGGAAGAAGAGCAGCGCGAGCACTAAGGCGATCCAGCGTTCGAGGCGATAGTCGGTGATGTTGGTTTCCATGACGATCGCCATTGAGCACCGCGATCAAGACGTGGTCGAGAGCGTCCCGTGAAATTCCGATGGCGCGAATGTGGCCGAATTGTGGCTGCTATCCTTTCCGCTCATGAAATCGTTTGCACGCTTTGCCGTCGTTGCCGCTGTGATCTGCGTTTCTTCGGTCGCGAGCGCGGAACGGCTGCAGTACGCCGACCGCACGCGCCTCGTCAACCTGTCCGACCCGCAGCTCTCGCCGGATGGACGGTCGGTCGTCGTGCTCGTGTCGCGTGCGAACCTCAAAGACAATCGCAATGACAGCGAGCTCGTGCTCGTCGACATCGGGACCGCGGCGCAACGACCGCTGACGTCGGAGCGTCGCGGACTCGCGCAGCCGCGCTGGTCGCCCGATGGCGAGCGACTGGCGTTTCTGGCGAACGCTTCGTCGGACGCCACCGCAAAACGGCAGATCTGGATCCAGTCGATGCACGGCGGCGACGCGCGGAAGATCACGGATGCAGCGAATGGCGTGCAGCAATTCGCGTGGAGCCCGGATGGCGCGCGCGTCGCGTACGTGACCGCGGATGAAGCACCGAAGAAGAGCGATGCCGACAAACACAATCGCTCGTTCGAGATTCATGACGACGATTTCCTGATCAACACGACGACGCTGTCGTCGCATCTGTGGCTCGTGCCTTCGAACGGCGGCGAGGCGAAGCGGTTGACGAGCGGGGAGTGGAGCCTGCCGGTTTCGCGTCCGCCGGGACCGCTGCCGTCGCCGATCAACTGGTCGCCCGATGGCAAGTGGATCGCGTTCTCGAAATCCGACACGCCGTACTCCGGTAACGGCGACACGACGCGCATTGCGCTGATCGATGCCGCGAGCGGCGAGATCAAACCGCTGGCGTCTGCGCAACTGCAACAGACGCAACCGATGCTCTCGCCCGATGGCAAACAGGTCGCGTTCACGCACGCGCATGAGGGCGAGCGGGGGAGCGAGAATCGCATCTGGCTCGCGCCTTCGAGCGGCGGCGCGGCGACGCAGCTCGCGAGCAACATCGATCGCAATCTCTATCGCGCGTTCTGGATGCCGGACGGCAAATCACTGCTCGTGGGCGCGCATGACGACACGTCGACATCGCTCTGGCTGCAGCCCCTCGACGGTCCGTCACGCCGACTCGATCTCGGCGATCTCGAACCGGCCGCGCCGTTCTCGATCGAGGCGAGCGTCGCACGCAACGGCACGATCGCGATCGTCGGCTCGACTCCGAAACGTCCGCGCGAGCTGTACGTTCTCTCGTCGTTGACCGCAAAACCGCGCCGTCTCACCGACTTCAACGCGCACTTCGAAACGCTCGACCTCGGACGCGCGGAGCGCATTACGTTTTCGAACGACGGCTACGATCTCGACGGTGTGCTGATCACGCCGCCCGGCTTCGATTCGTCGAGGAAGTATCCGCTCGTGCTCTACATTCACGGCGGCCCGCGCTCGTCCTCGACGACCGGGTTCTCATTCCTGCCGCAGCTGTTCGCCGCGCAGGGCTGGGCCGTCTTCATGCCCAACTACCGCGGCAGCGACAACCTCGGCAACCGTATCACCCGCGCGATCATCATGGACGCCGGCGCCGGCCCCGGTCGCGATGTCATGGCCGGCCTCGAAGTGCTGAAGAAACGCGGCTTCGTCGACGAGTCGCGCATCGCCGTCGGCGGCTGGTCGTACGGCGGGATGATGACGTCATGGATGGTCGGTCACTATCCGATTTTCAAAACCGCAGTCTCCGGCGCCGCCGTCAACAATTTCCTCGACCAATACGTCCTCGGCGATTACAACGTCGGCCGCAAGAGCTCCTGGGGCTCGCCGTATGCCGCCGAGAACATGAAGCTCTACATGGAGCAATCGCCGATCACGTACGCCGCGAACATCCGCACGCCGATGCTCATCCTCTCGAACACCGGCGACGCGCGCGTGCCGATCACGCAGTCGTTCCAGATGTACCGCGCCCTGCGCGACAACAACGTCCCGACGAAGTTCATCGCCTATCCGCTGAGCGGGCATTTTCCGGAGGATCCGGTGCATACGATGGATATCGATCGACGGTATGTGGAGTGGTTTGCGGAGTATTTGAAGTAGGGGATGGGTGGTGTGCCGAAACGTTGACATTTGTTGATAAGTGTCGATGATTCGGCACATGACTGCTGCGTCTCAGCGCTCGAAGCTTCTCCGTCACGCGAGACGGAAGGCGGTGGTGAGCCGAGCCGATCTCATGAGAATCGGCGTTCATCACGAAACGGCTGGACGCCTCGTTCGCGAAGGTGTTCTCGATCGGATTGCGCGTGGCCAATATCGCCTTGCCAATGCCGATGTGACGATGCATCACGGACTGGCCGTCGTCGCGGCTTCGGTGCCGCGCGGTGTCATCTGTCTCGTATCAGCGCTGCGATTCCATGACATCGGAACGCAAACGTCGCGCGAGACCTGGCTTGCGATCGAGCGGCGGGGACGAACGCCTGTGCTCGCGTATCCGCGGCTGCACGTCGTGCGTTTTTCGGGGAAGGCATTCACGAGCGGCATCCAGCATCACCGGATCGAAGGCCGGCGTGTCCGCATCTACAGCATCGCCAAGACGATTGCGGATTGCTTCAAGTACCGCCACAAGATCGGTCTGGACGTCGCGCTCGAAGCGCTCGTCGATGCGTGGCGCTCCCGCCGCGTGAAGATGGCCGAGCTCGATCGCTACTCGCGCATCTGTCGTGTCCACAACGTGATGCGGCCCTACCTCGAGGCGCTGATCGTATGACGGCCCATAAGGGCCTCACCCAATCCGTGATGACGCGGTTGGTGGCGTATGCGAGAGAGACGGACAGCGATGCGACGCTGGTGTTCGGGCGGTTCGTCCTCGAGCGATTTCTCTATCGACTGTCCGTCACTCGTCATGCGGATCGTTTCATCCTCAAAGGGGCGACGCTGATGCCCGTGTGGCTGGGCGACATTGCCCGGCCGACTCGCGACGCGGATCTCGCCGGCTTCGGAGACCTGTCGGACGAAACGCTACACGCAATGATGGTCGAGGTTTGCAATGCGGACGTTCCTGCTGACGGCGTGATCTTCGACCCGACGAGCATTCGTGTGGAGGCGATTCGCGAGAACGACGAGTACGGCGGAACACGCGTGAAGCTGATCGGACGAGTTGGCGGTTCGCGGACATCGATACAGCTCGACGTTGGAGTCGGCGACGCGGTATTTCCATCGCCTGAAGTCATTGAGCTTCCGGCGATTCTCGATTTTCCCGGCGGCCAGCTGCGCGCGTATCGACCGGAGACATCCATCGCAGAGAAGTTCCACGCCATCGCCACTCTGGGGATGGCAAACAGCAGGATGAAGGACTTCTATGACATCGAGCGGCTCGCGACGGAGCTGTCGTTCGATGCGGCAACCTTGAGACTCGCGATCGAGAAAACCTTTGCGCGACGCAGAACCGAACTGCCCAAGCGCGTGCCGGATGGATTGACCGACGCCTTTGCAGTCATGCAGCAGAAGCGGATGCAATGGCGGGCGTTTGTCGGGCGGGTCTCTGCGGAAGACGCGCGTCCCTTTGTCGATGTTGTGCGCAGAATTCGTGAGTTTCTTCTTCCGGTGCTCGCGATCGCGAATGGCTCGTGGCCGTCCGGTGGTCCCTAGCGCGATTAGCTCGACTACGCCCGTCGCGCAATCCAAATCAAAAACCGCGCCCCGCCCGCCCTCCCTCGTGCCCGCACGCGCACTTCCTCCGCCGCGAATCCTGCCTGGTGCAGGCGTTTCGTGAAGACGGGGTCGGGGCCCGCGGACCAGACGGCGAGGATGCCGCCGGGGCGGAGGGCGGTGTGGGCGGCTTGCAATCCGCGCGGGCTGTAGAGCGCGTCGTTGGCTTTCGACGTTAACCCAGCGGGGCCGTTGTCGACATCCAGAAGAATGGCATCGAACTCCGCGCGAGCGGCGCGGATGATGCGGCCGACATCTTCCTCGCGGACGGTCACGCGTGCGTCATCGAGCGGGCGTCCTGCGAATTCGGCGAGTGGGCCGCGGTTCCAGGTCACGACGGCGGGCACGAGCTCGGCGATCACGACATTCGTGGCGGCGCCAACTCCGCGCAGGACGCCGGAGAGGGTGAAGCCCATGCCGAGGCCGCCGATGAGCACGCGTCGAGGATCCTTCAATCGCTCGCACACGATCTCCGCGAGTGCGTCCTCGGAACCGTGCACGCGGTTGTTCATCAGCTCGTATCCGCCGACGCGGATCGAGTACTCGGAGCCGCGGCGATAGAGGCGGATCTCGCCGCCGTCGTCGGGAACTTGCGCGGAATCGAGGAGGGTCCAGGGCAGCATGGTTTTCTTTCGCGGTGTCTGCGCGTCTCATCTTGTCGAGGAGACTTGCCATGCGCAACCCGGTAATCACGGTTCTGGCCTTCGCGGCCGTCACATTCACACCTGCTGCATCCGCCGAACTGCAGATTCTCGTCGATGGACAGCAGCGTCCCGAGTACAGCCATCGCGGTACGACGTACGTCGAAGCGTTGCGAGGGCGCGAGTATTCGCTACGCATCACGAATCCGACGCCGCATCGCGTCGCCGTCGCGCTCGCGGTCGACGGTCTCAACACCATCGACGCGAAACACACCAGCGGCTGGGACGCGTCGAAGTGGGTTCTCGGACCGTACGAATCCGCAGTGATCTCGGGATGGCAGGTCAACGATTCGACCGCGCGGCGGTTCCTCTTCACCGGCGAACGCCAGTCCTACGGTGCCTTTCTCGGCGCCACGGACAACCTCGGCATCATCGAAGCGGTCTTCTATCGCGAGCGCGTTCGCAAGACCGAATTCGAACGGCGGGAGAGCATGCTGCAGGAAGCGCCATCCGCGCGCGATTCTGCCGCGGCCGCGCCGAAAGCACTTGCGGATGATGAGTACGCGGCGACCGGCATGGGCAATCGCACGCAGCACGATGTCGAGCACGTGAACATCGATCTCGATCCGCGCCCGTTTTCGTCGGTGCG
>DASYLL010000241.1:0-5569 GCA_036009605.1 Thermoanaerobaculia bacterium
TTGTCGAGGATGATCACGCCGCCCTCGGCTTTCACCGGCTC
The DNA here is from genome assembly GCA_036009605.1 of Thermoanaerobaculia bacterium. Lineage (GTDB taxonomy): Bacteria > Acidobacteriota > Thermoanaerobaculia > Gp7-AA8 > Gp7-AA8 > QHVT01. Next base: position 42 of record DASYLL010000241.1, read on the forward strand.
GAGCTTCTTGTGGATGACTTCGTCGCCGGCCTGTTCTACGGTCATGCCTTTGTACTGCACGAGCGCGGCGATGTCGTGCGCGACGGTCCAGCGGATGAAGAACTCGCCATGTCCCGTTCCGGAAACCGCGCACGATGCGTTGTCCGCGTACGTGCCCGCGCCGATGATCGGCGCGTCGCCCACGCGTCCGAATTTCTTGTTCGTCATGCCGCCGGTCGAGGTTCCGGCTGCGAGATTGCCATCGCGATCGAGCGCCACGGCACCGACCGTTCCGAATTTCTTCTCCGTCGCGAAGTCGATCTCCGCTTTCGGCTTCTGTCCTTGCTCTTCGAGCAGTTCGTTCTGCAGCGCTTTCCAGCGACGCTCGGTCCAGAAGTACGACGGGTCGACGATGTCGAGTCCCATCTGCGTCGCGAAGAGCTCCGCGCCGCGACCGACCATCATCACGTGCTCCGATTTCTCCATCACCGCACGCGCTGCCGTGATCGGATTGCGGATGATCGTCACGCCCGCGATCGCGCCCGCCTTCTTCGTCTTGCCTTCCATGATGGAGGCGTCGAGCTCATTGCGTCCGTCGTGCGTGAAGACCGCGCCTTTGCCCGCGTTGAAGAGCGGATTGTCTTCCATGAGACGAATGGACGCTTCGACCGCGTCTAAACTCGAGCCACCCTTCGTCAGCACCGCATGACCGGCGCGCAACGACTGTTCGAGCGCATCGCGATACTGTTTTTCCGCCTCGGGAGTCATGCTCGCGCGAGTGATGGTTCCGGCGCCCCCATGAATGACCAGCATCGCTTTCTGGGCCGCGGCGCCGAGAGCGATCACGATTGTTGCAGTGACGAGAAGGAGTCGTTTCAACATGGCTCGTTACACTAACACGCGCGTGAATCGAATCCTGCTCGTCGCTCTTCTGCTCACCACACCCGCATTCGCGCAGGGTCCTGCGAACGATTGGCGGACGATCGAGACGACGCACTTTCGCGTCCACTACCCACGCGCTTACGAAGCATGGGCGATGCGCGCGGCCGAGCGTCTCGAATCGATTCGCGATGCGGTCTCGAAGGAAGTCGGCTTCGCACCGCCGCAGACGATCGATGTGTTGATCGTCAATCCCGAAGCGGATGCGAATGGTGTGGCGTGGCCGTTTCTCGATACGCCGCGCATGATCTTCTACACCGAGCCGCCCGGCCCCGATGAACAACTCGGCGCGTTCGGACACTGGATCGATTTGCTCGCGGTACACGAGACCGCGCATCTCGTACACATGCTGCGGCCGTCGCGCCATCCGCTCACGAACGCACTCGAGCGTTTCGCCGTGCCGCTGAATCCGATCACGCTGCGCGCGCCGCGTTGGGTGCTCGAAGGCTACGCGACGGTGATCGAAGGACGCCTCACCGGCGCCGGCCGTCCAACGAGCACGATTCGCGCGCTGATTCTTCGCCGCTGGGCGGAAAACGGACGTCTCCCGTCTTACGGGCAACTCAACTCCGACCGCCGCTACCTCGGCATGTCGATGGCCTATCTCATGGGCTCCGCGTATCTCGAATGGCTCGAGCAGAACAGCCGCCCCGGCGCGTTGCGCGATCTCTGGTCGCGCATGACCGCGCGTCACCGCCGCACGTTCGACGAAGCATTCATCGGCGTGTTCGGCGATCGCCCCGATCGAATGTACGGACGCTTCGTCGCGGAGCTCACTGCGTCCGCGATTGCGATCGAGCGTTCCGGCGAATGGCGCGAAGGCGCGTTGTTCCAGGAGACGCCGCGCGCGACCGGCGATCCTGCGGTGTCTCCGGATGGCAAGCAGCTCGCGATCGTGATCCGCGATCGCAACAAGCCGCAACGACTCGTGATCTGGTCGACCGCTGCGCCCGAAGAAGAAGAGAAAAAATACGAAGAGCTCGTCGAGGGAATCCTGAAGCGCGATCCCGAGGATGTGCGCGCGATTCGGACGAAACCGATTCCGCGGAAGGCCGTGCACTCGCTGACGATGCCGGACGGCGGCGACATCGACGGACCGCGATGGACGCGCGATGGCAAGTCGATCGTGTTTGCGCATCGCGTGCGCAATCCGAAAGGACTGCTGCGCTATGACCTCTATCGCTGGGATTTCACGAAGCTCACGCGCATCACGCATCTCGCCGATGTACGCGACGCCGATCCGCTGCCCGATGGCCGCACCGCGATTGCGATCCGCAGCCGCGTCGGCGCAACGCAGCTTGTGAATGTCGATCTCGAAAGTGGCGTGGTGACGCCGCGTTCCGAGGCGTCGATTGATGAAGTGGTCACGCATCCGCGGGTGAGTCCGGATGGGACGCACATCGCGTACGTCGCGCATCGCGGCGGACGATGGACGTTGTTCATCGATGACGTTGCGGTCGCGTTGCCGGGCGATCCCGCATCGCCCGAATGGATCTCGAACAACGAGCTCGTCGTGACGGTCTTCTCGCGCGGTTTCGCGGAACTGCATCGCGTATGTCGGGATGACAGCAGCATCGCGATCACGCGCACCCGCGGAGGCGCATTCGACGCCGCTCCTTCATCCGACGGCCGGCTGTACTTCATGTCGCTCGATCCCGACGGCTACGTCGTCCGCGTCCTCGACACCATCACGCCCGCACCTCCGCCGCCCACCCTCGACGCGTCGCTCGTCCCCGCTATTCCGCCGCAGCCGACGACACCCGCTACGTTCGCGGCGCAGCCCGTCACGTCGCGGCCGTATGGCATTGGCCGCCAGGAGCTCGGCTGGTTCGCGTCGACGAACGTCTCGCCCAATCTGCAAGTACTCGAGGTCGGCGTGCGCCTGGGCGACGTCGTCGGTCGTCTCGACACGCTGTTCATCGGATCGTTCGGCCGCAATGACGGGTTGGACGGTTTCGCAATCGCCAGCGCGTGGCGCGGCTGGCCGATCCAGGTGCACGCGCACGCGTTCACAACGGAGAATCGCGATGGCGTCGAACTGCGCGGACGCTGGTCGCGCGTCTTCCCGCAAAGCGCCCTCACGTTCGACGCCGGCGTGCTCACCGATGATGTTCTGTTCGGCAGCGCCGCGTTCACGACGCGACAAGTGAGTGGCTCGCGAACATTCGAAGAATCGATCCGCGTCGAGGCCGATGACGATCATCACCGCGCCATCGCCTCGGTTGCCTATCGCGCCGGTTCGCTCCGCGTCGCCGCGCGCTATCAGCACGATGGCGGCGCGCGAGTCACGCTTGGCGGTCTCGCGTCCTCGGTCACGCCTCGCTCCGCCAGCGTCCGCCGCCTCTTCGACGGCGCCCTCCCCGTAGCGATCCTCGGCGGCGACGACTACGATGGCTGGCGGGTCGAATCGACCGTGCCGGGCATGCCGTTCTCCGCGTTCTACCAGCGACACACCCTCGATGGCACGAGCCTTTCACTCGTCGGAGCGCAGTTCGAGTTGCACGCCGATCAGAACCCGATCCTCAAGCTCCCCGGACTCGATCTCACACTCGGTGCGGCGCACATCCTCGACGCACCGCTGAAAGGCGAAACGAAATGGTGGTTGGGCATGCGCTGGAGACCGTAAGGCACGTTTCCCTGATTCACATTCACAACGGCGATGTTGTGGCTTCGATCGCCCGTCGCAGCGACATCCCCGGCGAGCACTTCGCGTATCGCGAGACGCTCGTGACCGGCCCCGTCCTCCCCGGCGAGCAGTGGATCGAGACGCGCGCTCATGCGATTGCCGAAGCGCACGTGGAAGATCTGCTGCGGGTACGAACGGACTTGCTGGAGCAGGAGCTCGCGCTCGACAACGCGCGCTCGCACAGCGAGATCGTGTTGTGGTTCGAGCACGATCTGTACTGCCTCGTACACCTCGTCTATCTGTTGCAGCGCTTCGCCGATTCGCGCGTGTCGATCGTCTGGTGCTCGACGCCGCTCGGCGAACAGGACGAGCGCCAACTGCATCTGCTGTTCGAATCGCGTTCGGCCGTAACGCCCGCGATGACGAAGGCTGCGATCGCGGTGTGGCGTGCGTACACGTCCTCCGATCCAACGTCCCTGAACGAATGGATCACGCGCGACACGCCTGATTTTCCGTTCCTTCGCGAGGGTCTCACGCTGCACGCGTCGCGTTTTCCATCGCTCGACAACGGCCTCGGCGCGATCGAACAGCGCGTGCTCGCGCTCATCGCCTCCGGCTTCACCGACTTCGCAACGCTCTTCGATCGCTTCAATCGCGAAGTGCCGCGATTCGGATTCGGCGACTCCGAGATCTTCCGGCATCTGCAGTCGATGGCGTGGCGCGCGGTGCCGCTGATCACGCTCACCGGCGAACCGCCGAAAGCACTCTGCGCAATCACGCGGGCCGGGGAGAACGTGCTGCGCGGCGACGTCGATGACACGAAGATCAACGACCCCGATCACTGGCTCGGCGGCGTACACGTGAGGAAGGATCAACTGTGGCGATTCGACGGTATCGCGCTGATGCGCGGGTGATCGAGCCCGAGTGTCGTCTCGTGCGTTTCGAGGCGACGGATGGTGTTCCGCTCGCGGGCGTTCTGTACGAACCGCAGCGCGCATCGACGCGTGCCGCGATTTTTCTGCACGGCACCGGCGGCTCGTCCGTCTTCGAATCAAAGCGGACGAATGTGCTCGCCGCGGAACTGGTCGGCGAAGGCGTCGCGTACTTTCCGTTCAACAATCGCGGCGCGCAGGTGATGCGACGCGCCGGCAGCGAGATGGGCGGCTTCTCGTACGAGCTGATTCGCGAATGTGTGTACGACATCGATGGTGCATTGCGCGAGCTGCGCCGGCGCGGCTATCGCGACCTCACGCTCATCGGCCACTCGACCGGTGCGAACAAGATCGCCGTCTACGATCACCACAAGCCGCGCAACTTCATCAAACGTTACGTCCTCCTCGGAGGCGGCGACGACACCGGCCTGCTCTACGAACAACTCGGCGCACGCCGCTTCGCTTCTGCTCTGACGAAAGCCCGCGCGATGATCAAAGCACGCCGCGGCGAAGAGCTCGCGCCGCCATCGATCTCGAAACTGCCCATGAGCTGGCGCTCGTTCTTCGACATGGCCAATCCCGACGGCGACTACAACGTCTTCCCGTTTCTCGAAGTGATGCGCGGTATTCGCCTCTCGCGCAAACCGCGCTTCCGCTACGTGCGCGCGATCCGGAAGCCGGCGCTGTTTCTGTACGGCGAGAACGATGAGTACTGCATCGACAGCGCATCACGCACCGTTGCGGTGCTTGCCGAGGCGCTCGGTGCAAAGTCGAATGTCGAGCTTGCGATCCTCGGCGATGCGGATCACGGGTTCGGTGGGAAAGAGCGCGAGCTGGCGCAAACGATTCTTCAATGGATGGAGTGAGAACCCCTCAGCCGCCGAAGGCGGCTGAGGGGTCCCTACTTCTGTCCTCGAATCATCTCGACCACGCTCTTCGAGAGATCGTTCGGAATCGGGATCGTGAGGTTGTAGTGCGCAACCTTCCACACTCCAGCCACGCGTCGCGCGATACCGGTACCGCGGCATTCGCCATACGACGCGCTGTCGAGC
>DASYLL010000242.1:0-1715 GCA_036009605.1 Thermoanaerobaculia bacterium
CGCGACACAATGCATCACGGGGCCGGCTCCACGAACGGTACGAGGAACGTATAGAGAGCGACGGCCATAGAACCCCACATCTTCAGGTCCGCTGCCTTGATGACCTGCTCGAACGGACCGCCAAGCGCGAAGGACCAGACAAGGAATGCACCCGTCGAGATGAGAATCTGTGTCCGGTTCGTAATCTTCAGAATCCTGAGCTGGTAGAGCGGGGTCACGACCAGCGCGACCCCGAAGATCGTCCAGTGCGCGATCGCTTGCGACGATGCGCCGGCCGCCGCGCCGACGACGCCGCTCAACGCCATGTAAAGGGTGATGACTTCCGCCGGGATGTACTTTAGGAGTCGCTCTTTGTAGCCGTCCGGCGGCTGGGCCGCTTCCGTAACTTCCGTAACTGCTGCTGTTTTGATCGTCCTCGACATACTTCCACCTCAGTGACCGAGCCACGACCGCTCCTGCGCGCTTGTCGCCGAAGCTGCGCCGGCTCACGCCCTTCCGAATCGCTTCAGTTCTGGTTCGGGCCTTCATTAATAGGAGTGACGCATCCTCCGTTTCCCCTACCTCGGCATAGCCGAAACCAAGTAAGTGAGTACGCGGGGACGGTCAGCGGTATCGTCACCGGATGGCCAGCCTGATCGAGCGCCATCGCAACCAGATCGCCGGAGTGCTTTCGTGTTACGACCGAGTGGTGATCCGAGGGACGTTGCCCTCGGTGTGTTACGCGAATGCAATGGCTACGACCCTCGATGCGCGAGGGATCCGGCTATTCGACTACCCGAAGTTGTTCGCAGAGCCGTTGCGCGACGCGATCAAAGCGCACGCGACGAAGTTGGCTGCCGACGAGGGGATCGAGGTCGAATACATCAAGAAGCCGACGAACTATCGCAAGGAAGATCGGATTCGGCAGATCCTGGCTGAGCGAGGTACCCACCCCGGCCTGGTGCACATCTTCTCGGTGATGGAGCTTTGCTCGTCCTATCGTCCGTGGCACGACAAGCGGACTGGCCTCACGCATCTGCGTCCGGACCACGGTAAGTGTGTCTACTACTACTTCTACTTCATCGACGAGGTGCTCGGTCTGTGCTTTCTGAGCGTGCCGACCTGGTGTCCGTTTCGAGCGCAGTTCTACTTCAACGGCCACAACTGGCTCGCTTCCAAGCTCAAAGCCGCTCGTGTGTCGTTCGAGTTGCAGGACAACGCCATCGTCTCGATCAGCAACTGGCGCAAAGCTCAGGATCTATCGGACAGCCTGGCCGTGACCGAGTTGCACGAGCGCATGGATGCTGCCGTAGCCCGGTACGTTCCTGATCTCGCGCCGCTCGGCCGGTATCACTGGAGCATTGCTCAGGCCGAGTACGCGACCGACATCGTCTTCGGCAGCGCGGCAGATCTCGCTCCGCTGTATGACCACCTGCTGCGGACGGCCATCCACGCCATCAAGGCCGACGACATCGCCACCTTCCTTGGGCGTTCGCCCGCCACAGCCGACAAGCGGGAGACCGGCGGCGACTTCTCGATCCGCATTCACGGCACACGCGTTCGTCATTATCTCGGGCCGGCCTCGATCAAGATGTACGACAAGCATGGCTTCATTCTTCGTGTGGAGACCACTACCAATGACGTCTCCTTCTTTCGACACCACCGCATGGTGGAACAGCGCGATGGTCAGAGGGTCATGAAGCTCGCTGATCTGAAGAAGTCCATCTACTCTCTCT
>DASYLL010000243.1:0-7765 GCA_036009605.1 Thermoanaerobaculia bacterium
GACTCCACCTGGCGGCCGCCGACGATGCTTCCCATGTCGCTCTGCACGCGTTCTCTCTCCGTTGCGGGGTTCTCAAATGAGGGTATGATGAAAGAACTCCATCCGGCAACAATGACCTCACCTACTTAATGATTCACCGAGGAGGATTTTCGATGGAACCGATCGTCGTCGATGACCCCCTGACTCTTTCCGATGCTGCAGTTCTGGAGATTTTCAGCCGCGTGGAAGATCAGGGCTGGGTCGTCATTCAAACTCCCCCGGACCGCGATCCGGAACAGGCTCTGATCGACTTTCAGTCGATCTTCGGCGGTGTGGTCTATCACCCGTACTCGAAGGAAGAGGGCGTGGTCGTCGTGGACAACGCCTACCGCCCGCCGCGCGGCATGCTGCCGCACACGGACGGCACGTATTACCCGCAGCCGCCGGCGCTGATGTGCCTGCAGTGCATCACGGCCGCTACGACCGGTGGCGCGTCGACGCTCGTCGACGGCTCGCGTCTCTACGCGTATCTCAGCGAACGATTCGCGGACGAGCTCCCGCATCTGTTCGATCCGGTCATGTCGGTGAAGCGCGAGAATCGCGCCGTGCAGTCGCCGGTGTTCTGGCGCAAGGACGATCGCCTCGGCATTCGGTTCCGCATCGACGAGACGATCGCGCTGGAAGTCGAGCCGCGCGCGCAGCGCATCGTCGAAGCGATTCGCGAGTACATCGATGACCCCGCCAATCAGATCGAGTTCACGCTGCAGCCGCTGCAGACGCTGATCGTCGACAACATCCGCATGCTCCACGGACGTACGCCGTACGACGGACGGGAACAGCGGAAGATGAACCGCATGCACCTCGACGGGCAGAGCACGCGGGGCAACCTGCGGCTCGGCTTCATCCCGGCTTCGGCAGCGATGGCGGTATGAGCGCGGCGACGGCGGACACCGCCGGTCCGATGTTCCTGCGGTTCTCGATCCCCGGCCGCGAACGCTGGGTGATCGAGGGCCTGCTCGACCGGCCCGATGTGGCCGGACAGATCGAGCTCATTCTGCGGAATGAGCAGGGCGTCGAACATGTGAAGGCGAACGCCGTCACCGGCACGCTGCTGCTGGAGTTCGAGGGAACGTCGCCGATGCAACGCGAAGCTGTGCGGCATCGCGTGATGGAGCTGCTCGAGCGCGGCGCGCGTGCCTCGACCGACATCGAGTTGAAGTCCGCGGTTCCGGGGCGCGTGCGTTTCAAGGTCGCCGCGATTGCAGGCAGTCCGGCCATGGCAGCATTGGTGGTGCAGACGCTCGGCGAAGAAGACGGCGTTCTCGAGGTCTCCGCCAACGCCGTCACCGGCAGCGTCGTGCTGCGATTCGATCCCGACCATCGCGTGCCTCGGGATGTCGTTCTGCAACGTGTCAGCGAAGCGCGGCGCCGCATCGACGACGGCGAGTTCGTCGCGCTTCCGCATCCCGGCCCGCGTCGCGGTTTACCCGCGCCGGTCTACTGGGCCACCGCGGGCGCGCTGATCGCCGCACCGCACGTTCTCGGGCTCGCGGCCACTCCGTTCATCCTCGGCGCAACGTTCGTCGGCGCCGCGATCACGACCGCATACGGCGTCTATCACTTTCTGCGCAAACGCATCGTCGAAGACACCGACAGCGGACGCGCGCTGCATCGACTGCTCGAACATCTTCGACCGTTCCGTCGACAGTTCCTCATCGCAACCGTCTGCTCGGTCATCCGCAAGATCGTCGACTTCGCGCCGCCGATCTTCATCGGTATGGCCGTCAACATCGCCGCCGGCACTCCGTCCGCGCTGTTCGCAGCAATCGGCATCACCTCCCTCGGCGCACAGATCACGGCGCTCGGCATCACGGCGTGGCTCGTCTACATCGTCGAGTCGACGTTCGAATATCAGTACAAATCACGCTGGCGGAAGCTCGCGCAGGACGTGCAGCACAAGATGCGCGTCGAGGCGTACGCGCACGCGCAGCTCGTGCAGATGCGCTATCTCGAAGACGAAAGCACCGGCAACCTCACGGCGATCCTCAACGACAACATCAATCAGCTGCAGCTCTTTCTCGATGACGGCGTGAACGCGCTGCTGGAGATCGTCACGAATGTCGCCGTGATCGTTGTGGCGTTCGCGATTCTGGCGCCCGAGGTGGCGTGGATTGCGTTGCTGCCGCTGCCGATCATTGCGTGGATTGCGGTCGGCTATCACAAGCGCATCGGTCCGATTTATCAGGACGTGCATCGCCGCACGGCGCAGGTCAGCTCACTGCTCGTCAACAATTTCACCGGCATCAGCACGATCCGCAGCTTCGGCACGGAAGAGCGCGAGGCGCGGCGGCTGGAGTCGATGAGCGCGGGCTACCTGTCGATCAATCGCGAGGCGATCGATCGCTTCGCGGCGTTCGAGCCGACCGCGCGCATTCCGATTCAAACGACGTTCGCCGCGCTGGTCATCGCCGGCGGTCATCGCGTGCTCGCGGGCACGATCTCCGACGGCGCGTACGCCAGCGTGCTGTTTCTCCTTCCTCGGTTTCTCTTTCCGTTCGCGTACTTCGGCCACACGATCGATCGCTATCAGCGCGCGATGGCAGCCGTGCAGCGCGTGTTCGATCTGCTCGACAAACCGATTGGTCCCGAGGGGGGCGATGTTCGTCTGCCGCGGGAACGGGTGCGCGGCGAGATCTCGTTCGACAACGTCGACTTCGGCTATCGCTCCGGCGTGCCGGTGCTGTCGCATTTCAATCTCGACGTCGAAGCCGGAAAAACGATCGGGGTCGTCGGACAGACGGGCTCGGGGAAAACGACGCTCGTGAAGTTGCTGCTGCGTTTCTACGATCCGCGACGCGGACGCATTCTGCTCGACGGACACGACGTGCGCGAGCTGACATCGCGCGATCTGCGCAACTCGATCGGACTCGTCAGCCAGGACGTGTACCTCTTCGACGGAACGATCCGCGAGAACATCTCTTACGGATCCGCGGGCGCGTCGATGGCAGAGGTGGAACGCGCTGCACAACTGGCCGAGGCAACGCAGTTCATCGAGCGTCTGCCGAATGGATACGACGAGACGGTCGGTGAGCGCGGGATGAAGCTCTCCGGCGGACAGCGCCAGCGCATCTCACTGGCGCGCGCCATTCTCAAGAATCCTCCGATTCTCATTCTCGATGAAGCGACGGCGGCACTGGATAACGAGACCGAGGCTGCGATCCAGCGGTCGCTGGCGAAGATCACGCACCAGCGCACGACGATCGTCATCGCGCATCGTCTCTCCACGATCCGCAACGCGGATCGCATCGTCGTGCTGGGCAACGGCGGCACCGTCGTCGAGTCGGGCACACACGAAGAACTGCTGGAGCAGGACAACGTCTACGCGTCCCTCTGGCGCGTCCAGACCGGTGAACCCTCGGAGAAGGCAGGTTGAAATGACCATGACCAACGCAACTCCTCCCTCGAATGCCACGCCCGATATCGTGCTCGGATTCGGCTCCGATGCCACGAACGGATGGGCGGTGCTCGCGAGCGATGGCAAGGCGCATCCCTGTGCCGCGCCGACGATCCTGCACTGGCTGCAAGTGGCGGCCGCGCACACGACGCCGGTCGAGATCGTGATCGAGCCGGATCCGTTCGGCACCATCAGCTACGTGAGCTTGAGGTTCACCTCGAAGTCGACGTAAGGACGAAAGGAAGAAGGATGAGCAACGGCACTCTTCCCCCGAACGCGATCACGGACACCGTCACCGGTTTCGGGTCCGACGTCAGCACGGCCTGGGTCACGCTCGCGAGCGACGGTAAGGCTCACCTCTGCGCGAACTCGACGATCCTGCAGCAGCTGCAGGTTTCGGCCGCGCATCAGAATCCGGTGCAGATTGTGATCGAGTCCGATCCGTTCGGCACGATCAGCTACGCCTACGTGAACTTCACGCCGTCGTCGTAGATCAATAGCCCTTGTGCTTGTCGATGACGCCGAGGAGTGGCGCGCCGGAGTCGAGTCGGCGAAGGTTTTCGCAGAGAGCGTCGATGATCCGCTCGGCGCGTCGCGGAGAACCGCCGGCCGTATGTGGTGTGACGAGGACTCGCGGATGCGTCCAGAACGGATGTCCGGCTGGCAGCGGTTCGGGGTCGGTGACGTCGAGCCCTGCGCCCCAGATCGTGCCCTCTTCGATCGCGGCGAGCAGGTCTTCACCGCGCACGATCGGTCCGCGCGTGACGTTGATGAGGATCGCGTGACGCTGCATCTGCTGGAACTTTTCGCGCGTGAAGAGTCCGTGTGTGAGTGGGGTGAGCGGCAGTCCGATCACGACGACGTCGGATTGCGCGAGGAGATCGTTGAGGCGCTCGGGTTTCCAGATCTCCGCGACTCCCGGCTCCGGTGCGACGTCTTCGATGTCGATCGCGAGCACGTGCATCCCGAACGCGAGTGCGCGTCGCGCGACGTCGCGTCCGCAGCCGCCGAAGCCGACGATGCCGATCGTCTGTTCGTAGAGCTCGCGAACTTCTTTGCGGATCGGCTCGCGCAGCGAATAGTCGGGTTGGCGGAGCGCGGTGTGGACGCCGCGGGTGAGGCCGAGAAGGATGGCGAAGGCGTGCTCGGCGAGATGGACGCCGACCTGGCCTTTGTCGCACGCGAGGATGACGTCGCTCTCCACGAGCTCGGGCGAAAGCGCGCTGTCCACGCCGGCGCCGATGAAGTGGTAGTAGCGAAGGTTCTTCTGCGCGGCGAAGACGTCGTGGGGCACGCGGCCGAAGAGAACGTCCGCGGTTGCGAGCTCGCGCTTCTGCGACTCGCCGTCATCGGCCTGCACGAACTCGGTATCGGGCCCGGCAGCGGCGATGATGCGATCGCGTTGCTCGTTCGTGAGCGAGGGGATCGTCATGTACGGCGTGTAGAGGATGCGCATCGTCGATCGTCGAGCTATCATTATACAAGTCCATTACTCATTCACTCGGGGATCCACCGATGACGACGCTGAAGCTGTCCCCAGGCATCTCCGGCATCGACGGCGCTGCGACCAGCGCCGCCACGGCGAAGGCGCGGCAACTGAAGGCCGCCGGACGAAGTGTGATCGAGATGGCTCGCGGCGAGCCGTACTTCGATACGCCGGATCACGTGAAGGACGCTGCGATCGCGGCGATCCTGCGCGGTGAGACGCGCTACACCGCGACCGATGGAACGCCCGCGCTGAAGGAAGCGGTGCGGACGAAGTTCCGTCGCGAGAACGGTCTCGAGTTCACGGCAGACGAGATCACGATCGGCTCCGGCTGCAAGCAGGTTCTGTACAACGCGCTCATGACGACGCTGCACGCGGGCGATGAGGTGGTGATTCCGTCGCCGTGCTGGGATGTGTATCCGTCGATGGTGCGCATCGCGGGCGCCACGCCGGTGATGGTTCGTTGTGCGCCGGAAACAGGATTCAAGCTCTCGTCGCACGACCTCGATGCTGCGATCAATGAGCGCACGCGTTGGGTCATTCTGAACACGCCGAACAATCCGACGGGCGCGGTGTACTCGGCGGACGAGATCGCGGAGATTGCCGAAGTGCTGTTGCGGCATCCGGAGGTCTGGGTGATCTCGGATGAGATGTACGAGCACATCACGTACGACGGCGTCGCGGAGTCGCTCATCGCGGTGGAGCCGCGGTTGGCTTCACGCACGCTCACGGTTGGTGGTGTTTCGAAGACGTATGCGATGACCGGCTTTCGCATTGGCTGGGGCGCGGGTCCTTCGGCATTGATTAAGGCGATGGCGCGGCTGCAATCGAACTCGACGTCGAATCCATGCTCGGTCAGCCAGGCCGCGACGGTCGAAGCGCTCAATGCGCCGCTCGATTTTCTCGCGTCGCGACTGGCCGAGTTGCGCGAGCGGCGCGATGAAGCGGTGAGCCGTCTCAATCGCGCGAGCGGTTTGCGTTGCGAGAGTCCGCAAGGCGCCTTCTTCGCGTTTGCGAATTGCGAAGATGCACTCGGCAGATTCACCGCCGACGGTCGTTTGCTCGCGGATGACGGAGACTTCGTCGATGCATTGCTCGAACAGGAAGGCGTGGCTGTGACGCGCGGCTCGGCGTTCGGATGCGCGGGCTATTTTCGACTCACGTTCGGCGTGCCCGGCGACGTGCTCGCGGAAGCGTGCAAACGCATCGAGCGTTTCTGCGGATCGCTGGAACGATGAGAGAGCCGGACGTCATGCGCATCGCGATCGCCGGCGGCGGCTACGCGGGACTGTCGGTCGCCGCGCACCTGCATCGCTACACGACCGTGCCGCTCGAGATCGACATCTGCGAGAGCACGGCCGGCATCGGCAACGGACCGGCGTACACGTGGCGCAATCCGGTTCACGTGCTCAACGGCGAAGCGGCGCATCTCAGTCTGTTCGAAGAGGAGCCGGATGCATTCGCGGAATGGCTTCGCGAACTGCCGGAAGCTGCGCCGTTTCTGCGCGACGATCTGCCGATCCGCAATCAGTTCGTGCCGCGATATCTGTTCGCCGATTACACGCGACAGATGTTTGCTGCCGCGTGCCGTGATGAAAGTCTCTGTACGATTCGCGTGCATCTGCGAACGGAGATCGCCGACGTCGAGCAGACCGAAGATGGCGTGACGATCGCGCTCGAGAACGGGGAGCGCCGTCACGTCGATCGGCTGGTGCTCGCCACCGGCAATCCGCCGCCGCGACGGTTGTTCGATGACGTCGAAGGCGCGGTCTGCATCGAGAATCCGTGGGAGCCCGAATGGGTGCGAAGGATTCCGTCCGGTCCCGTCGTGATGGCGGGAACGGGACAGACGATGATCGACGCTGCCGTGGCGCTGCGCGCAGCAGGACACGACGGCGTGATCCACGCTGTGTCGCGGCGGGGAGTGGTGCCCGAGACGCACGTCTACGGATTGAACGCGCGACCGGTCGATGGCGCGCGCTTCCCGTCGACGATGCGCGGCATGACGCGTTTCGTGCGCGAAGAAGTGCGCGCCGCGCAGGCGGAGAACGTCGACTGGCGCACGGTCACGAATGCGGTGCGTCCGCTCAGCTGCGAAGCCTGGCCCGATCTTCCCGCCGCGGAGCAGCGGCGCTTCTTCCGTCACATCGCGCCGTACTGGTGGGGCTATCGCCAGCGCGTCGCGCCGCAGGTGGGCGCATCGTTTCAATCTTTGATCGATGAAGGACGTGTCGTCGTCCAGCGCGGCCGCCTTGTGCGCATCGAACCAAACGGCGATGGCGTTCATGCGATCGTCGCGGGCGCGGGTGGCGAGACGCACATCGCCGTGCGAACGCTCGTCAACTGCACCGGTCCCGATCTCGATCTCCACCACGGCCCGAATGCGCTCCTGCGCAACGTGCTCGCGCGCGGCTATGCGCGCAGTCACGCGACCGGCGCCGGGCTCGATGTGACGCGGCAACTCGCGCTCATCGACACGGACGGGCGCCCCTCCGACACGCTCTTCACCCTCGGCGCCAACACACGCGGCGCGTTCCTCGAAACGCTCGCCATCCGCGACATCCGCAAGCAGAGCCGCGCGCTCGCGAAGACGCTGCTGCGCGTCGATGTTTCCGCGACGCGAGCCTAAGTCAGCCCGAGCGGAGCGAGGGACCTGTGCGGGTGGGACGCGAAGCTCATGCCTGCCGCACCGCCCGCCCAGGTCCCTCGACTCACGCTTCTAATGAACCTCCTGAATGGGGACGAGAGAGAAGCCGAGGTTGGCGGCGTTACGGGTCAGCGATTTGAGAAGAGTTTCTCGGTATCTCTGTTCGTAGTAGTTGACGCCCGGATCGCGGTACTCGGTC
>DASYLL010000244.1:0-19762 GCA_036009605.1 Thermoanaerobaculia bacterium
GCCGGCGAGATAGGTCTCGATCGAGGTCGAGTCGGGCTTGTCGATGTTCGCGAGCAGTACTTTGATTGGATCCATTCGTGTTTTTCTCGAGAGTCTCAGAGTCGCAGAGTCTCAAAGTCTCAGAGGAAAACCCCGCATGGGTGGGCGGGTCTCTGAGACTCTGCGACTGTGAGACTCTGAGACTATTACTTCAGGGTGTCGAGCAGGCTGTCCATCTTCGCCACGCTCATGTTCTCGTGATAGTCGTTGTTCACCTGGACGACCGGGGCAGTGCCGCAGGAGCCGAGGCATTCGACTTCGACGACGGTGTAGCGGCCGTCTTTGGTGGTCTGGCCCGGATTGACGTGCAGTTTCTCGCAGAGGTTCTCGTAGATGTCGTATCCGTTCGAGACCATGCAGCTGAGGTTCGTGCAGACGCGCAGCTGGTACTTGCCGACCGGCTTCGTGTTGTACATGTCGTAGAACGACACGACGCCGAACACGGTCGCCGGCGAGAGATCGAGCAGCTCTCCCACGTAATGAACGGCTTCCGGTGAGATCCAGCCCCACGTCTCCTGCACCATGTGCAGAGTCGGCAGCAGCGCGGCTTCCCTGTTCGGGTAGAGCGTCAGGACGTGGTCGAAGCGCGCCTTCACTTCAGCAGGAAACTCGACCTTCTTCGAAGGATCGGGGAAATTCTCTTTGGCGTAGGGATTTGCAGGATGGAGGTCGGCCATTTCTACTTACTTCCAGTCGAACGCTTTCTTCTTCCAGCAGTAGACGTAGCCCACGGCGAGGAGAGCGATGAAGACGAGCATCTCGCCGAACACGAACCAGTTGAGGCCGTTCGGCGATTTGGTGGCGTCGCGGTAGATGACGGCCCACGGATAGAGGAAGGCCGCCTCGATGTCGAACAGAATGAACAACATCGCGATCTGATAAAAGCGCACGTTGACGCGCTTGCGGTTGTCGTCGAGCAGCGGCACGCCGCTCTCGTACGGCGCGAGCTTGGACGGGTTCCGCTGATGGTTGCCGACGACCCAGTTCAGCGACAGGAACACGCCGCCGATCACCGCGGCGATGATCAT
This sequence comes from Thermoanaerobaculia bacterium, assembly GCA_036009605.1. Lineage (GTDB taxonomy): Bacteria > Acidobacteriota > Thermoanaerobaculia > Gp7-AA8 > Gp7-AA8 > QHVT01. The sequence continues at coordinate 1,068 of DASYLL010000244.1, forward strand.
CAGAATGAGGATGGGAAGATAACTCTCGGTCATAAAGCGGCGCGAATCCTACAGGGAGGAAGCGGTCGAAGCAAACTCCGTTCGAACCGCATTCCTGGCCCCGAGGTCCACCGCGCCGACTGCTGAGCTTACTGCACCGCCACCGACGCCAGCTGCAACGCCTTGAAGCCGCTTCTCTCGACGATCTTTCCCGTGGCCTTGACGGTTTTTCCGGCGAGGCCGGCGACCTTTTCTTTCACCGCGATCGGCTTCTCGTCGAGCAACAGATACAGCGTCCCGTCCGCGGTCAACAGCCCGACGGGAACGTCGCGGCTGATGCACGCATTCGAACAGCCGGCGTGCTCCGGGCCGTGCGCGCCGCGGGTCGTGTAGCAATGCAGGTCGACGATCTCTCCCGTGAGCGTGACCGTTTCGTCGGCGGCTCCCGCGGCAAAGGCGACGATGATGAAAAGAACGATGATTGCGAGATGTTTTGTCATGCACGCAATGTCGCTCCGGTACGCATTGCGCGGCCATTAGAAGACGATTAGATCCACGTACGATGAACGTTTGATGATCCGATTCGGCCCATTCGCGCTGGAAGAAGCGACCGGCGAACTGCGCCGCGACGGCGAGGTCGTGCCGCTCGCGCCGCAACCGTTTCGCCTCCTCCTCGCGCTCGCGAAACGTCCCGGCGAGCTGCTCACGCGCGACGAGCTGCGCCAGCAGGTCTGGGGCGACGACACGTTCGTCGACTTCGAGCGCGGCCTCAACTTCTGCGTCCTCCAGGCCCGCACCGCCCTCGGCGACGACGCAAAGCAGCCGTCCTACATCGAGACGCTGCCGAAGCGCGGCTACCGATTCATCGCGCCGATCGAAGCGCCCGTCGAACCGCGGCCACGAAGTCGGCGAATCGCGATCGTGGTCACTGCTGCGGCGTTGCTCGTGTTCGTGGTCGTCGCCGCGCTTCAACGCGACAAACCGGCGCCGGTGCCGTCGACGAATACGAAGACGATGCTCGCGGTGTTGCCGTTCGACGATCTCTCGGGCGGCCGCGATCTCCCCTTCGCCGACGGGATGACCGAGGAACTGATCACGCACCTCGGCGCGCTGCAGCCGCGGCGGCTTGGTGTGATCGCCCGAACGTCGATCCTCACCTATCGCGGCACGACGAAAAGCATCCGCGACATCGGACGCGAGCTCGGCGTCGCGTACGTCGTCGAAGGAAGCGTGCGGCGCGAGGGCGAGCGCGTGCGCGTGACAGCGCAGCTGATCGATACGCGCGATCAGACGCATCTCTGGGCTGAGACGTTCGATCGCGATGCAACCGCCGCTCTCGCGATTCAGCGCGATGTTGCCGAACGGATCGCGCGCGCATTGCGCATCGAGCTGCTCGCGAGCGATTCGCTCACCGCCCGCTCCCCCGCCGCGCACGAAGCGTATCTGCGCGGGCGTCATCTGTGGAACGAACGCAAGACGGCGTCGGTCGAAGCGAGCGTGCGCGAGCTGCGCGAAGCGATCCGTCTCGAACCGACGTTCGTGCTCGCGCACATCGCGCTTGCGGAGTCGCTGCACATCCTGGCGATGCGCGGCGAGATCGACTCGCCGACCGCGATCCGCGAGATCGGCAACGCGAGCGATACCGCGTTGCGCCTCGCGCCGTCGCTGGCTCAGTCACATGGCACGAGGGCGATGCTGCGTTTCTGGCATCAGTGGGACTGGGAGGGAGCGGAGGACAGCTATCAGGCGGCCATGCAGCGGAATCCCGACGAGCCGGGCGCGCTGCACGATCACGGATGGCTGCTCATCGTGCGCGGAAGATTCGACGAAGGCATCACGCAGATTCGCCGCGCGCAGGAGCTCGATCCCGTTTCGCCGCGCGCGAACATGCACGTCGCGTGGGCGTACACATACACGCGGCAGTACGCGGAGGCGATCCGCGAATCAAATCGCGCGCTCGAGCTTTCGCCGGGATATCCCGAGGCGTGGCATTGTCTGGAACAGGCGTACCTGCTGTCGGGCGACTTCGCGTCGGCGCTCGCTGCGCGGAAAAAGTACGAACCGGAGCTCGTCGCAAGTGATCCGAAGACGTTTTACGCGGAGCTGCGAGCACGTGTCGCAAAGAACGTCGATCCCGAAAATCCCTATGACACCGCGGCGCGATTCGTGCAGGCGGGCGATCGCGGGAACGCCATCGCCTGGCTGCGGAGGGTGTTGAACCAGCGCAGCCCGTCGTTCGTTCTTGCGGGCGTCGATCCGAAACTCGAATCGCTGCACGGCGACGAGCGGTACGTCCAGTTGCTTCGGAGTGTGGGGTTGGAGCCGGTTACGCGGCAGACTCGGTGAGGTAGGTCATCGCGCCTTCGCGCGAGTCGAAGATCTTGAAGACGGTGTCGAGCTTCGTGATCTTGAGCAGCGCGAGGATGCGATGCGACGGCTTGACCAGGGCCATCTTGCGCTGTTTGTCCTCGAACTTCTGCAGGTAGCCGATCAACTCGCCGAGACCGGTCGAGTCCATGTAGTTGATCGCTTCGAAGTTGATCATGACGGGACCGGTCTCGTCATTGAGCACTTTCTCGAGGTAGCTCGAGAATTCGCGCGCGCTTTCCCCGAGCTTGATTACGCCCTGGATGTCGAGAACGGTGACGTCGTTGACCCGATTCTTGATGATGTTCATACGGACGGCCGAAGTGTAGCAGAACCGTCGCGGAGACTTCAGCGCTTCTCCTCGCCCTTCCCGATCCAGCCCGTCAGCACCCCCACGATCGAGAGAACGAGCGCTCCGACGATGGCCCAGACGAAGCCCGCGATGTCGAAGCCCGGCACGAGCCACGCCGTGAGCTCGAGCATGATCGCGTTGAGCACGAGCAGGAAGAACCCGAGGGTCACGACCGTGATCGGCAGGGTGAGCACGAACAGGATCGGACGCACGATCGCGTTCAGCAACCCGAGCACCGCCGCGGCGATGGCGAGCGTCACCCAGTCCCGATACGCAAAACCGGGAACGATCTTCACGACCAGGAAGAGCGCGAGGGTGTTGAGGATCCAGCGGATGATGAGTGACATGGAGTAATTCTAGTGCCATCCCGAGCGTCGAGCGAGGGACCTGTGCGGGCGGGGCGCGAGCCACGATCCCGATGCCCCGCCCGCACAGGTCCCTCGCTGACGCTCGGGATGACAGTGCGTTACTTCAGCACGATGTACCTCTCCTTCACTACTTCCCCGCGCAGAAACACCTTCATCGTCTCCAGAATCGTCGGCGACGACAGGAACAGCGGATCGCTGTGGCCCGCGCCTTCGATCACGAGCGTCACCGCGTTCGGCATCAGCCGCCGAAACTCCTCGGCCTGACGCGGCCGCGTGCGGCCATCGAGCGTTCCGCTGATCAGTAGCGCGGGCACGTCGCTCTTCAGCGGTCCGCGGAAGGCGTCGCCGAGGTCGGGGATGTTGAGGCCTTCGCAGATTTCGGGGAACGGGACGTTGATCGCATCGCCGAGCAAAGTGAACTTCACTTCCTCGGCGATGCGTTGACGGCGCGCGGCGGTGATGCCCGAGGCGCAGTCCATGGCGATCGACATCATCGAGGGGAGCGGTCCCATCCGATCGCCGACCGCGGACATCGCGAGTGCGCGCCAGTCGCCCTGCTCGAACGTCGCGATCATCTCCGGCATGTCCTTGAAGTTCTCGGGCGCGAACAGCATGTTGGCGAGCGCGCGTTGCAGATCGAGCTTGCCGACGACGAACGTCGCCTTCGCGCCGCTCTGCGGATCCGCAAGCTCGACGCTCTTCGGACGCGCTTCGAGCTCGTTCATCAGCTTCGCGATCGACGCGAGCAGGTCGACGCTCTTGCCATCGTGATACGCGCGGCGTGCGATCTCTTCCATCAGAGACTGCTGATCGGATGGCAGCTTGTACGAGTCGTCCGGACCTTCGATGCCGGCAAGGATCACGCGATCGATCGCGTCAGGGTGATAGCGCAACGTCGCGGCGGCGAGATGCGTGCCGTAGCTGATGCCCCAGAGGATGAGCTTCTTCGCGCCAATCGCAACGCGCAGATCGTCGAGATCGGCGGCGCTTTCGCGCGTGTTGAGCGAGCCGGGATCGAAGCCGGCCTTGCGCATCCGCTCCGCGCACTGGCGCATTCCGGCGGCGAGTGCGGCGCCGAATTTCGCGCGATCGAGCGGCTCGCCCGGATCGATCATCACCTGCTCGGTGCAGCGTGCATCGGGCTCGGATTGGTGCACGCCGCGTGCGTCGTACGCGATGACGTCGCCGAATTCGCGCAGCGCCATGAAGAGCGGAAAGCGTGAGCCGGTCGCCGCACCTGTGCCTGCGCCGCCCGGACCGCCGGCGAGATAGACGATCGGCGGTCCGGGATTCGCGGACGTCGATTTGAAGCGGACGAATCGAATCGCGAGCTTGCGTGAATCCGCCTTCGCGCGGTTTTCGGGAACGAGAAACTCGCCCTTCTCCGCGTCGACGACGGTGCCGTTGCTTGCTTTGAACTGATAGGGCTCGAACTTCGCCGGGGCCGCGTTGATCGCGAGCGCCGTCATAACTGTCGCTATTGCCAAACGTAAATGAAATCGCATGAACTGTCCTCCGGCAGCACGTTACGCAGCGCGAACCGAAAGGTCGCACGCGCATCGGCGAACGACCGCGAACGTCGGTGAGCGGCGGGAACGCGCTGCTACCGTGACATTCGTGCTCCTCGCCATCGTCCTTTTCGCCGCGACCGCGACTGCGAACGTTCCAACTCCGTACGTGTTCGTCGAAGAAGTGGAGATGCGCGTCGGCGATGACCCGTCGTGGAAGCGCATCGCGTTCAGCGAAGTTCCGCATCCCGGCGACGCGGTCACGCTCCGCGCAACGGTCGATCTCACGAATCTCGAACGTCGTCCCGGACGGCCGCTCGCGATCTACTTCGGCGGTCTCGCATCGCACGAGATTTTCTGGGACGGCGTACGAATTGGCGGCGGCGGTGTTGTCGCACGCACGCGCGAAGCAGAAATCCCCGGACCGATCGAATCGCACTATCAGATCCCCGATCGGCTCGCGTCGCTCTCGAAACACGATCTCGTGATTCGCGCGTCCGCGTTTCACCGCGGCTTCGTCCCGCGCAACGGGTACTGGGTGGTGCTGGTCGCCGACTACGACCGCGTCGCCGCGATGCGCACGGCGAGCGCTGATCTCGCGTGGATTGCGCTGAGCGGCATTCTGCTCACGGGGATCTTCGCCTTCGCCCTCTTCTGGCTCGCCCGCCGCGACCGCTCCTTCCTCCTCCTCGGCACGCTCTGCCTCTCCGCGGCCGCGCTGCTGATCGCCGAGACGTGGCGACAGATGTTCGGCTACACGTACGACTGGCACATCGTGCGGATGTACGCGGTCGTCGTGTTCTCGTGGCTCGTCGGCGTGCAACTCGTGGCGTTGCTCGTGACGCGCTTTCCGCATCGCCGCGGGCGCACGGTGCTCGCATCGACGGCGATCTTCGCGACGATCGTTCCGTTCCTCTCGCAATCGTGGGACCCGAAATCGGTGTTCATTTTCCTCGGCACGTGCAGCGTCGCGGTCGCATGGGCCGCGTTCGCAACGTGGCGGCGGATGCACGGCAGCACGCTTGCGCTGATTGGAACGGGCGTCGTCGCAATCGCGCTGTTTCTCGAGCCGTACACGTGGGTCGATCACGTGCTCTATTTCGCGCTGAACTTCCTGTTCGTCTGCCTGCTCTGCTCGCACGCGCTCGAAGTGCGTCGCGAGCAGCAGGAGAAAGCGCGACTGCAACTGGAAGTGCTGCGCCGGCACATGCAGCCACACTTTCTGATGAACACGCTGACCGCGCTCTCGGAGTGGATAGAGCAGGAGCCGAAAACTGCAGTGCGAATGATTGAATCGCTCTCCGACGAGCTGCGAATCCTCGGCGAAATGTCGACGAAGACTCTCGTGTCGGTGGACGAAGAGTTGCGCCTCTGCCGCAGCCATCTCGCGAACATGAGCCTGCGCAAAGACATCGAGTACGAGCTCGAAGTCGGGAACGTCGACGGCGCGCGACTCCTGCCGCCGGCGATCCTGCACACGCTCGTCGAGAACGCGATCACGCACGGAAGCTCCGCGTCGCGCGTCACGATGCGGCTGACGTTTTCGGAGCGCGGCTACGTGTTCGAATCGCCGCTCGATGGCTCCGCGGACACGGAGGATGCGCAGCCCGGAAGCGGCACGCGTTACATCGAAGCTCGACTACGTGAAGCGTTCGGCAGCGCGTGGACGTTCCGGCAGGGACGCGTCGGCGATGTGTGGCGCGCGGAGATCGCGACGTGAGAATCGCGATCGTCGAAGACGAAGCGGTCGTCGCGCGACGACTGGAGCGAATGATCGGCGCGATTGTGAACGACGCGACGATCCGCGTCGCGTCGACTCTGCCGGAAGCGCTGGAGCTGATCCGCGCGACGCCGATCGACGTGCTCTTCCTCGATCTCAATCTCAATGGACGCGATGGCTTCCGTCTGCTCGAAGAGGCCGCGGCCGCGGCGTTTCAGACAGTCGTGGTTTCCGCGCATCACGATCAGGCGCTGCGCGCGTTCGACTACGGCGTGACCGACTTCGTCGCGAAACCGTGGAGCGAAGAACGATTGCGCACTGCGATCGAACGGGTGACATCGCGCGAGCCGCGCGGGCGTGCGCAGACGCTGGTCGTGCGCAAGGGCCGCGAGTTGCGGATGATCGCAACGAGCGATGTCGTGTTTGCGCGCGGTGCGGATGACTACGCGGAGCTGCATCTCGTTGACGGCAGCGTCCACCTGCACGAGAAGACACTCAGCGCACTGGAGACGTTGCTGCCTCCGGAATTCGCGCGCGTGCATCGTTCCTACATCGTGAACTTCACGCGGGTTCGCGCACTGCGCAACACACCGCGCGTGGCACTGGTCATGGATGACGATTCGCTCGTGCCGGTGGGGCGCGTGTATCGCGACGTCCTGCGCGACAGGTTTACAGTGTGTCCATGAAAACCATCACCACGAATTTTCTGGTCCTTGGACTTTCCTGGGGGCTTCTGGCGTCGTGCGCTTCGTCCACGCCGTTCTCGACGTCATCGATTCGCGAGGCAAACGCTCCGGAAGTCGCGCCGGTGAATGCGGCGTCGGTCAACATCCTCGAGGAAGCACCGACCTCGAGCTACGTCAAGCTCGGCGAAGTGCGCCTGCAGCTGAATGGCATCCGCACGACGCGCTGGGTGCAGAACAATCCGGCAGTCCGCGCGGCGATCCGGGAAGAGGCGGGAAAGCTCGGCGCCGACACGGTCATCGACGTGCAGATCCTGGAGCGCCCGATGGGACGGCGGCCCGATCAGTTCGACATGCCGGCGCCTGTCGTGGACACCGTCGTGGCGACGGCGATTCGCATGAAACCGTAAGCTGCGCGTTGCTGGTTGCTGGTTGAAGGTGCCTTCGCGCGAGAGCCCTGGCGCTCGCGACACCGCACAACGAACCAGCAACCAGTAACGCCTCTCAACCCAGAGTCGGCGCGCATCTTGTAGATGCCGAGGTCATGAACTGGCTCGTTTGGGTTGGATTTGCAGTGGTGATCGCCGGAGTTGCCGCGGTCACAGGCATCAAGCCGAAGGGAACGCGCCCCGTCGCGCACACGCGCATGATGGGCGTCGGCCGCGTCGTGCTCCTCGGCATCGTGATCATCTTTGCGTATATGGCGTTTCGCGCACGATCGGGCTGATTTTTTCCGTGTGAACCATCACAGCACGCGGCGATTTCCGGCGCCATGTTGCAGGAATGCGATCGAAACTGATTCTCCTTCTTGCGGCATTTCTTCTGTCGACCGGTTGGACGATTCGCGACCTCGGCACGCTCCCGAGCGGTGGTCTCAGCGTCGCGCAAGCGATCAACAACGGCGGAACCGTCGGCGGGATGGCGGGAAACTCCGCCGGCGTCATGCGCGCCGTGTGGTGGAACGCCGCGGGCGTGATTCACGAGATCCCAACGCCGGTCGTTCCGGGCCGATTCTCCACGGTCTACGGGATCAATGACAAAGGCGCGATGGTCGGCAGTATGGGAACACCAACCTCGGATGCGCACGCGTTCAAGTACCAGTTCGGCGTCCTCACCGATCTCACCGCGCCGTCGACGAGCATCGCCTTTGCCATCAGTCCCTCCAACAACATCGCCGGCCAGTGGACGGTGGCGGGAACGCCACCGCGCCATTACGCGGTCGTGTGGGGCGGCGGAACGGCGGGCACGCCATTCGCGCTCGGCGGTTTCGGCGGCTGGGTGGATTTCACGTATGACGTCGCGGACGCGCCGGTCGCCAGCGGCACCGCCGCACTCACCACCGGAAAGCGCCACGCATTTCTCTACATCAGCGGCGCGATGCGCGACCTCGGCACACTCGGCGGCTCAAACAGCTTCGGTCGCGGCCTGCTCGTCGGCACCTGGCCCGATCCGAGCGAAGCCTCGATCTACGTCGTCGGCTCATCCGAGATCACGCCGGGCAGCCTCGACTCGCGCGCCTTCATCTACAACAGCGGGATCATGCGCGACATCGGCACCCTCCCCGGCTGCACGAATACGACTGCCTACGCGATCAACAAGTCCAAACAGGTCGTCGGCAACTGCTGGGGAGCCAGCGGCGCCATCAACCGCGCGTGGCTCTGGAACGGCGTGACGATGGTCGCACTCGAAGACCTGATCGATCCCGCGACAGGATGGACCCACCTGCACGTCGCGTACGACATCAGCGATACGGGAAAAATCGTCGGACACGGGACTCGCTACGGCCAGGGACGCGCGTTCGTGATGACGCCGTAACGCGCGAACTCGTCCGCGATTCGCCTCACGTCTTCGCGATGAGAAACGCGATCGAGCAGATGCAGCGGGAGTGCGTCTGCGCCGAGTGCCGCGCCGGCGATCTGGCCGGCGATGCTGCCGATCGTGTCCGTGTCGCCACCGATCTCGTTCATCGCGTAGAGACTCGGCTCGAAGCCATCGCTGACGATGCGCGCAGCGACGACGAGTGCGCGTGCGACGGTCTCCGGTGCGAACCCGGACGATCCGACGCTGTCCGCGCGGAGCAGATGGTCTTTGACGAGACTGTCGGGCAGCGATTCCGAGATCGACGTCGGTGACCACTCCCCGCCTGTCGCTGCGGCGCGAATCGCCATGACCACTGCGAGCGCGCCGAGATACGCCTCGTCCTGCGCCGGCGTCGAGATCGCGCATCGCCTTGAGCGTGCTCGAACCGATTCCGGTGACGCGTCCCGCGCGGAACCACGAGAGCATCCCCTGCGCGATCGAATCCGGAGCGACGCGTTTCGCCGCGACAATCGCTTCGCACGTCGCGAGCGTCAGTTGCGTGTCGTCGGAGAAACTGAGAGAACCGCGCTCGGCGATTCCGCCGAGCACATCACCGAGAGCACCGCCGAGGATTGCTCCTGCGACGGTGCCGTGGCGATCGAGGGCAACCCGGAGTCTGCGCGGCAGAAACGAGCCCACCTGGCAGCCGTACGTGCCACTCGGCGGAGCAATCAGCGCGGCCGGCCGTGCCGGCTACGTCACCTGCACGTCGATCTTCCGCTTCGCCAGTTCATCCATGAACAGTTGCGGCGGGATGCAACGCTCCTGCGGCAGCGCGCCTTTCGACGTGGTCTCGTTGCGCGCCATCATCAGTGCGACGATCGACGCGGGGAACGCGGTCGTCCGCATCATCGCGCTGAGGCCAGTTTCCGGATCGTAGCGATCGATGATGTCGTACTTGAGCATTTTGCCGCCGCCGTGGAACTCGACGCGCACGAGGACGACGTCGGGTTCATCGTGCGGGAGGTTTTTCACGAGCAGATCGCCGAGGACGCGACGCGGCTTGATCGAGACGCCGTCGACTTCGATCGGCGTCGAATCGCAGAGGCCGAGATCGATCATCGTCTTGAACTTCGCGCAGTGGCCCGGGTAGCGGATCGTTTTGTAATCGAGATCGCTGACCTTGCCGAGAAACGTTTCGACGAGCGTCGAGGTGCCGCCGGAGGTCTGGAACGCTTCCATCGTCTGGAACGGCTCGGGGAAATGCAGCGTCTCGAGCTCGGTCATCGAATCGACGATCGTGATCTTCCCATCGCGGATCACGCGCGCGGGCTCGATGTACTCGTTGATGAGACCTTCGACTGAGAACACCATCTGATAATCGAGCGGCGGTTTCGGTGTTTGCGGGAGACCGCCGACGCGGATGTGGATCGCGTCGAGCTGCTCGAACTGCAGCGCGCCGTGCGCGGCGAGCACGGCGACCATTCCCGGCGCGAGACCGCAGTCGGGAATGATGTTCACGCCGGCAGCGCGCGCTTCGGCATCGAGCGCGAGCTCGGCGTCGACGACGTCGTTGTTGCCGCCGAGATCGCAGAAGTGCGTGCCGGCTTCGATGGCGGCGCGCGCGAGACGCTCGTTCAGCCAGTAGTTGACGCAGCTGATCGCGGACGCATGTCCACGCATGAGCGCGACGACGGCAGCGTAATCGTTGCAATCGATCTGCGCGGCACGCGCCTTCTCCGGATACCGCCGCGCAATCTCCTCGGCTTTGGAGCGATCGAAGTCTGCCACCGTGACTTCGGTGACGTCGGGTTGAGAGACGAGATCATGGACTGCGCCGAGACCCATTCGGCCGGCGCCGAGTACGAGCATTCGCATAGAGGCGCGGATTGTAAGCGCAGTGGACGGTTCGCAGGAGGCGGATGCAGGAGATAAGGCGCAAGTGGTGCGAGTGACAAACGAGCGCTCCCCTCATCCGAGGGGTCATCCCAGATAGCGTTCAATCGACGCGATGAACGTCTTCACATCGATCGGCTTCGAGATGTACCCATCGCATCCCGCTTCGAGAAAACGATCCTTGTCACCACGCATTGCGTGCGCGGTGAGCGCTAGAATCGGAATGCGCGCGGTGCGCTCGTCGGCCTTGATGGCACGGACGACCGAGAGGCCGTCCATGCCGGGCAGGTGGATGTCCATGAGAATCAGATCGGGCGCGACGCCGGGCACCTCACGCGTGATGGCCAGCGCCTCTTCCCCGCTCGTCGCTTTGACGATGCGATACCCGCCTTCCTCCAGGAGGAACTCGACGAGCTGCATGTTCATGTCGTTGTCTTCAACGACGAGGATATTCCGTTCAGCCATGTTCAGGATTGAACGTAAGTGTACGCCTTAACCGTTCGAGCGAGTCGGAGGCGTCGGCGGCGTTCCCGGTGCGGCAGGTGCTGCCGGCGCGGGCGGGAAGAACTTCGGATCGAGATCCACTTTCGCACCGCTCTGCAACCGCTTCACTTCGGCTTCCGCGACCTGCTGGCGAACGCGCTGGCTGAGCATCGGACGGAGATCTTCGAGCGACGGCTGCTCGACTTTGAAGATGTGGACGCCGAACTGCGTCTTCACCGGATCGCTCATCTGGCCGGGCTTGAGCTTCGTGACGACCGACGCGATCTCCGGCGGAAGCTGATCGGGCTTCGTCGGTCCAAGCATCCCGCCCTGCGCGCCGCTCTGCTCGTCGTCGGATTCCGCACGCGCGGTCTGCGCGAAATCAGCGCCGCCACGCAGGCGTCCCGCGATCGCGGTCGCTTTCTGCATCGCTGCGTCCGCAGACATCGGCTGCTGGCCGCCGCGGGCAGGAACGGCGCCGCCCTGATACGCGATCAGGATGTGGCGCAGCGAAACCGACGCGCCCTTCTCCTTCTCGTACTCGGCGCGGATGCCTTCTTCAGTCTTCGTGTCGGCGAGCTTCTCGAGGGCGCGCGCGGCGGTGATCTGCGCGGTGGCCATCAGGATCTGCGTTTTCACGACGGGATCTTTGTCGAGGCCCATGCGTGCGCCTTCCTGTTCGAGCACCTTGAGCTTCACGAGCTCGTCGGCGATGGCGCGGCGTCCGGCGGGAGTCGAGTAAAACTGGCGGCCTTCCGCGGGAGCGTTCTGAAGCATGAGGTTGAATTCGCGCTCGGTGATCGGGTCACCGTTGACGCGCATGACCACTTCATCACTGCCCGCCGCTTTGGCAGCGGCGACATCTTTTTCACTGGTGGAGGTGGTGGCGGAGGATGCGTTCGGACGGAACGCCGCGAGACCGAAGGCGAGAGCAACGACGATCACTACGGCAACTGCTGCGATGACAAAGTCTTTTTTCACTGTAGTCCTTCAAACGACGATGATCGGTGAACCGCGATGTGCCGCGCATTCTTTCATGGGAGAGTTCCGTTGACGCTCAACAGCTAAATCAATATCCTCTCGCCCTTGTGAAAGTTTTCACGGACTGAACCGTGAAAACCCTCACCAAACCCCGCTGCTCCGCCCGCCCGTCGGGCGGCTACATCTGCATCAACTAAAGCAACTTATGGCTAAAGTTACCATCGACGGAATCGAAGTCGAAGTCCAGGACGGGATGAACGTCATCGAGGCTGCGAAAGCGGCTGACGTCCACGTTCCGCACTTCTGCTATCACCCCTCCCTCAGCATCGTCGGCCAGTGCCGCATGTGTCTCGTCGAAGTGGAAGGCATGCCGAAGCTGCAGGCCGGCTGCGCCACACCGGTGAAGGACGGGATGAAAATCGCCGTCTGGAACGAGAAGGTCGACAAGGCGCGCAAGGGGCAGATGGAGTTCCTGCTCATCAATCACCCGCTGGACTGTCCGATCTGCGACAAGGCCGGCGAGTGCCCGCTGCAGGACTACTCCTTCAACTACGGCTCCGTGACCTCGCGCTACGGCGAGTTCAAACGCACCTACCCCGGCATGGATCGCACGGCCATCGGCCCGCACGTGATCCAGAACATGAACCGCTGCATCCACTGCACGCGCTGCATCCGCTTCACGGCGGAGATCACGGGCACGAGCGAGCTGGCATTCTTCCGCCGCGGCGCGTCGACGGAAGTCGGCGTGTTCCCCGGCACGCCGCTCGACAACTGGATGAGCGCGAACGTCACCGACATCTGCCCCACCGGCGCACTCACGCCGCGCGAGTTCCGCTTCGAGTCGCGCGTCTGGAACCTCGACTCGACGGAATCGGTCTGCAACGGCTGCGACGTCGGCTGCAACATGTTCATCGGACATCGCAGCGGTCAGGTGTTCCGCTACCGCCCGCGCGTGAATCCCGACGTCAACGACCACTGGCTGTGCGACTACGGACGTTTCTCGTACGAGCAGTACGAAACGGATCGCGTGGTCGTGCCGAAGATCCGCACCGAAGACGATTACCTCGCGATCGGAACCTGGGCGGAAGCGCTGGAGTCGATCGAGAAGGGTTTCAAGACCGCACAGAACATCGTGATCATCGCCTCGGCGCAGATGACGAACGAAGAAGCGTGGATGGCGAGAACGCTCTCGCGCAAGCTCAACGCGAACATCGGCGTGATGGTCGATCCGATCGGTCCCATCAAGATGAAAGCGCGCACGGAATGGATCGTCGGCGATCAGGCCGGTCCGAATTTCCGCGGCGTGCAGTCGGTCGTTGGTAACGCTTCCATTGAAGATCTGCTCACGAACGGCGCCGAAGGAATCGACGTGCTGTACATCCTCGACGCGCGCTTCACGGAGCGGACGAAAGACCTCGCCGTCGTCGCGAATCTGCGCAAGGCGAAGTTCCTCGTCGTGCATTCATGGGAAGCGGATCATCCGCTGACCGAAGTCGCGGACGTGCTGATTCCTGGCGCGACGCTGCCGGAAAAAGAAGGCACGTATACGAACCTGCAGGGTCGCGTGCAGCGCATCCATCAGGCTTTCCCGCCGAAGGGACACGCCGTCACCGATCTCGAGGCGCTGCGCAGAATCGGCGCGCGTCTTTTCCCGCAGGACGCCGACTTCGCTACCGCTGATGCGCTCGACGTCTTCGCGAGCCTGCGCGCCGACATGCCCGACATGGCGGAGGTCAGCGCGTAATGCCGAGCAACGTCGCTTTTGACGCGACCGACATCGTCCTTTCGATCGTCAAGATCGCCGTCATCCTCGGCCTCTGGCTCAACGTCACGCCGATCATGGTGTGGGTCGAGCGCCGCGGCTCCGCGCTGATTCAGGACCGTCCCGGTCCGAACCGCGTCGGCCCGTTCGGTCTCCTGCAGTCGTTCGCCGACGCACTGAAGTTCATCCTCAAGGAAGACATCATCCCGGCGCAGGCGCACAAGTGGTTGTACACGCTCGCGCCGACGTTCGGACTGATCCCCGCGTTGACCACCATCGCCGTGGTTCCGTGGGGTCGCGCGTTCGTCATCCCCGAGATGCACATCCTCGGACGCACGCTCTTCGAGGGCGGCCGCGTCTTCAATCCGATCATCGCCGACGTCAACGCGGGCATCCTCGTGATCTTCGCGCTGGCGTCGCTCGGCGTGTACGGAATCACGATCGCGGGCTGGTCGTCGTCGAACAAGTACTCGATGTTCGGCGCCATTCGCGCGTCGGCGCAGATGATCTCGTACGAGCTCTCGCTGACCCTGGCCGCGGTGAGCGTGCTGCTCGTCGCCGGCTCGCTGCGACTGACGGACGTCGTCGCGCAGCAGAGCGATTACTACTTCGTGCTCTTCGGCTTTCTGAAGCTGCCGGCGTGGAACATCGCGTCGCCCGCGATGTGGCTCAGCTTCATCATCTTCTTCGTCTCCGCGTTCGCCGAAACGAACCGTCTGCCGTTCGATTTCGCGGAAGCGGAAGCAGAGCTCGTGGCCGGGTATCACACTGAATACTCGTCGATGAAGTTCGCGCTCTTCTTCATGGCCGAGTACATGGCCATGGCGACGATGTCCGCGGTCATCACCACGCTCTACCTCGGCGGCTGGGACATCCCCTGGTACAACGAGCCGGCCACGTTCTTCGGCTTCCTGTTGTCGTTCCTCGCCTTCATGGCGAAGGTCAGCTTCCTGATGTTCATCTTCGTCTGGGTGCGCTGGACGATTCCGCGGCTCAAGTACGACATCCTCATGCGGATCGGCTGGAAGTTCTTCCTGCCGCTGGCCATCCTCAATATCGTGATCGTGGCCGCGTTCATCGCCGGCGGGTGGCTGTAATGGAATACGCGATTTTCTTTCTGTTCGCCGCGGTCGCCGTGATCTTCGCGCTCGTGGTCATCCTGCACCGCAATCCGGTCGTCGGCGCGCTGTCGCTCGTCGCATCGTTCTTCGCGCTGGCCGTCATGTACGTGCTGCTCGAAGCGCCGTTCCTCGCGGCGTTGCAGGTCATCGTCTACGCCGGCGCGATCATGGTGCTGTTTCTGTTCGTGATCATGCTGCTCAATCTGTCGCACGCACCCGAGCCGTCCACGCGTCCGATCCAGCAGTTCCTCGGCTACACGAGCAGCGCCGCGTTTCTGATCGGCCTCATTTACTACATCAGCAAATATGCCGTCACGACGAGCCCCACCGGCGTGTTTCAGGCGGACGCGCGCACGATCGGCATCCGGATGTTCGAGGCGTATGTGTTCCCGTTCGAGATGGTGTCGATCCTGTTGCTGGCCGCGATCGTCGGCGCGTTGTATCTGAGCGGACGCGCCTTGCCGGCGGCGAGTTCTTCCGAGGTGGGCAAGTGATTCCGACGCACTGGTTTCTGATTCTCAGCGCGATCCTGTTCACCATCGGCGTCTGCGGCGTGCTGACGCGCCGCAACGGCATCACGATCTTCATGTCCATCGAGCTGATGGTGAACGCGGTGAACCTGACGTTCCTCGCCTACGCACGGCAGATGCACGACACGCACGGACTGATCTTCGTCTTTTTCATCATGGCCATCGCCGCGGCCGAGGCTGCTATCGGTCTGGCGATTTTCATCTCGTTGTTCCATCACCGCGACACCATCGATGTGGACGAAGCGAATTTGATGCACTGGTAAGGGACCGAGTCTTAGAGTTCCAGAGTCGTAGAGTCGTAGAGGAAAAGCCGCTCTCGCCCCTCTAAGACTCCACGACTCTAAAACTCTAAGACTCAAGGGACTGCCGCGGAGCGGCATACCCCTCGCAATGGTTCAGGCAGGAGCCTGAACATGGACAAAACCGAGAAGCTCATCGACTGGGAAGAGGACGAACGGAAGGACCGGAATCGCAACGGAATCAGCGATGACATCGAGCCACCGCCGGTCGATATCTCGGCCAGTGCAGCCAATCTGGCGCACCGACTGAAAAACGACTCGCTCGCCGATCCCGTCTTGACGGGCGGCGATCTCGATGCACAGTGGGAAGGAGCACAGTTCAGCGGCGACGAGTCAGCAGTCTCCAGCATGCCGACTCCGGACCAGAACGTAGTCGATGAAATCGGTCAGGCCATGGGCGTGACCTATCAGGACAACGAAGAACTGAAAGTCGGAGAAAAAGAACGCAGCCGTGACGTACACCGCTGGGAGCTCGATCCGGCATCCTCGGATGATTATCAGGAACGACTGAAAGACGAAGATCGATAGTTCGCAGGCGCGGGTCTCCCACGTCTGCAAAAGGACGTGAGAGACCCGCTAATGCTCAACAACCTCTGGCTCATCCCCATCACGCCGTTCCTCGGCTTCCTGCTGAACGGTCTCTTCGGCAAGCGTGCCGGCAAGGGGTTCGTCACCGCCGTCGCGCTCGCGGCCTCCCTCGGCGCGGCGCTGCTCGGCACCGTGGCGGTCTTTCAGTACAACGCCGCCTACACCGGCGGCGCGCGCCATCTCAACGTCATCTACGAGTGGTTCAACTCGGCCGGCATCGGAACGGACATCGCGTTCCAGCTCGATCCCCTTTCCGTCGTGATGCTCATGGTCGTGACGTGGATCGGCTTCCTGATTCACGTCTACTCCGTCGGCTACATGCACCACGAGGAAGGCTACTGGCGCTACTTCGCCTACCTGAACCTCTTCCTCGCCTCCATGCTGATCCTGATCCTCGGGAGCAGCTACCTCTTCATGTTCGTCGGCTGGGAAGGCGTGGGACTCTGCTCCTACCTGCTCATCGGCTTCTACTATCAGACCGACTACGCGCCGCCCGCGGGCAAGAAAGCGTTCATCGTCAATCGCATCGGCGACTTCGGCTTCCTGATCGCGATGTTCCTGATGTTCAAACACATCGGCAGCGTCGACTTCATCAAGGTGCAGGACGCTGTCGTTGCCGGTGGAGTGGCCGCGGGAATCGTTACCGCGATCTGCCTGCTGCTCTTCGTCGGCGCGACGGGCAAATCCGCGCAGATTCCGCTGTTCGTCTGGCTGCCGGACGCGATGGCCGGTCCGACGCCCGTCTCCGCACTCATCCACGCCGCGACCATGGTCACGGCCGGCGTCTACATGATCGTCCGCTCGAACGCACTCTACCGCCTCTCGCCGAACGCGATGATGGTGGTCGCGATCATCGGCGGACTGACGGCGCTCTTCGCCGCGACGATCGGCGTGCGGCAGTTCGACATCAAGAAAGTCCTCGCTTACTCGACCGTCTCACAGCTCGGCTTCATGTTCATCGCGGTCGGCGTCGGCGCGTACGCGGCGGGCGTCTTCCACCTCGTCACGCACGCGTTTTTCAAGGCCTGCCTCTTCCTCGGATCCGGTTCCGTCATTCACGCGATGAGCGGCGAGCAGGACATCCGCAACATGGGCGGTCTCAAGGACAAGATCCCGCAGACCTATCGAACATTTGCGATCGCGACGTATGCGATCGCGGGTCTGCCGCTCGCGGCCGGCTTTTTCTCGAAGGACGAGATTCTCGTCTCCGCCTGGTCGACGCCGTACTTCCCGATGGTCGGAAAGATCGTCTGGCTCCTCGGCACGCTCGCGGCGTTCTTCACCGCGTTCTACATGTACCGCCTCGTCTACCTCACGTTCTTCGGCAAGTTCCGCGGCACGCACGAGCAGGAGCATCACCTGCACGAGTCGCCGGCTTCGATGACGGGACCGCTCTGGGTGCTCGCGATTCTCTCGGTGCTCGGCGGACTGCTGTCGCTGCCGCACGCGCTGTGGCACGGTCCGTCGCTCAGTGCGTGGCTACTGCAGATCATCCCGGAGATCCCGGGCACGTTCCGCGAGATTCACCTGCACCTGTCGACGGAGATTTTCATCGCGCTCTTCTCGACCGTCGTCGCGATCGTCGGCTGGCTGCTCGCGCGCAAGCTGTACAAAGAGAAGGAGCTCGCCACGGACGCCGCGTTCGAGCAGCGCTTCCCCGCTCTGGCGCGCGCGATCGAGAACAAGTGGTACGTCGATGAGCTGTACGACGCGATCGTCGTCCGTCCGCTGAAAGCCTTCTCGGTCTTCTGCTGGAAAGGCATCGACGCGGTCATCGACGGAATCGCGGCCATGCTCGGCTACATCGTCCGCGGCTTCGGCGACATCCTCCGGTTCTTCCAGACCGGCAACGTTCGCAACTACGCGCTGATGTTCTTCATCGGGGTCATCGTATTCGTGACGTTTTTCGCATGAGAATGCTATCGGTTGTCGGTTCCCGGTTGTCGGTTATCTGCGGTGCATCGCTCGTGCGATACGTCACGGACAACCGACAACTGACAACCGACAACCGCACTCGAGGTCACTAACCAATGCCGCTACTGTCTACTATCCTCTGGCTGCCGATCGTCGCCGCGATCGTGCTGGCCTTTCTCCCCCGTCCCAGCGACGCGGTGATCAAGGGCTGGGGACTGTTCGCTTCGGCGGCGGTCTTCATCCTCTCCCTCGGCATCCTGCGCGGATGGGAAGACGGCAACGCCGGCATGCAGTTCGTCGAATCCGCTGCGTGGATCCCGCAATGGGGCATCACGTACGGCCTC
>DASYLL010000245.1:0-19636 GCA_036009605.1 Thermoanaerobaculia bacterium
GCGGAAAAGGGGACGATACGAGTCTACAACTAAGGAGTGATCGGGAGATGACTTTCCTTACCTGTGCGTTTACCGTGTGTCGCTGGCGCTCCACGTTGCTGGTTACTGGTTGCTGGTTCGTGGCGCCTTTTCGTGATGCGCACACTCTTGCTCGCACTGGTTCTCTCTGCCCACATCGCAGCGGCACAGGATCATCATCACCACGCGTCACCTTCAACCAGCAACCAGCAACCAGCAACAACTCGCGTTCCCGACGTGCCGGTCCAAACTCACGACAACCGCGAGTTGCACTTCTACTCGGACCTCGTGAAAAAACGCGTCACCGCGATCAACTTCATCTTCACGAGTTGCACGACGGTCTGTCCTCTGATGGGCGTGCGCTTCGCGCAGTTGCAGTCGCTGTTGCCGAAGGATGTTTCGCTGATCTCCGTCTCGATCGATCCTGCGAATGACACGCCGCAGCGTCTCGCGGAATGGGGTGCGCGCGTCGGGGCGAAACCGGGATGGACACTCGTCACCGGCACCAAGCCCGACATCGACACGCTCCTTCGCTCGCTGGGGACCGCGATCGCCGATCCGGCATCGCACACGCCGCTCATTTTGATCGTCGATGATCGTGGCGAGACGCCGTCGTTTCAGCGGCTCGATGGACTGACCGATCCGAAATCGATCGCGAAGACGCTCGCGGAGCTCGCGCCGTCGCCGTCTCCATCGCAGAACTACTTCGCCAATCTCGATCTCGTCGATCAGAACGGCACGAAGACCGATCTCTACTCGTTGATGAAGGGACGCACGATCGTCCTCAACTCGTTCTTCGCGAGTTGCACCGCGACCTGTCCCGTCATGACCGGTACGTTCAACACGCTGCAGGAACGTTTCGCCGATCGACTCGGCAAGGACCTCGTGCTCGTCTCGATCACCGTCGATCCGAAGAACGACACGCCGGAGAAACTGAAGTCGTACGCGAACGGCGCGAAGGCGATTAATGGTCGCTACTTCCTCACCGGATCGAAGGAGCAGGTCGACGCGGCGCTGAAGCGCATCGGCCAGTCTTCGCCCGCGCCGGAGCAGCACCCGAACGTGATCGTCGTCGGCAACGAGAAGACCGGGCTGTGGAAGAAAGCGTTCGGTCTGGCGAAGCCGGAGGAGATCGTCGAGATCGTGCGCAGCGTGCTCGACGACGACGGCACCGCGCCGGCGAAATGAAACTCGCGCTCGCGCTGCTCCTCGCACTCACGCCGGCGCAAGAGCGCGGCCAGCACATTTACGTTCACGGCGAATCGAAATCGGGCCGCGCGATCACAGCAACAGTCGGCGACGGCGGCACGCCGTTCTCCGCCGCGATCGTCCCGTGCGTGAACTGCCACGGCGAGGATGGGCGCGGACGGATCGAAGCGAACGTGCGACCCGCGGATATCACGCCCGAGGCGCTGGGCCGCAAGGCAATCGTGAACACGCGCACGCGGCCCGCGTACTCGCGATCGCATCTCAAGCGCGCAATCGGAATGGGATTCGATTCCGCGCGCAATCCACTGAGCTCAGCGATGCCGCGTTACGCGCTCACGCAGGACGATGCGTCCGATCTGCTCGACTTCCTCGCGATCCTCGGCAGCCTTTCGCAGCCGGGCGTGAGCGAAGACGCGATCCGCATCGGCGTCATTGGCGATGATTCGTTGCGCGCGAGCGATCAACGAATCTACGGACGCCGCATCGAGCTCGTACACGACGACGACGCCGATGTCTTCGCGCGCATCTGCATGACGCCGTGCGCGAACAGCGCGATCCCGACGATCGACGTGCAGTCGCTGACCGCGAGCATCGAGCAGCAGCGCGAAGCGCTGCGCGAGTACGCGAGAGGAATCGGCGTCGAAGTCGCAATCGCAACGGATTGTTCGTTCGAGGGAGAGTCGCTGTTCATGACCGAGGAGGTGGCGGAGAGGTGCGGAGTTCCGCCCGATCGACTCGTGATCGTAGCTTTTGCGCGCCCCACTTCCGACGAGATGCTCTCGATTGTGATCGATTTGCTCGAGAGGCTCGGCCGGGATGCGACTCGCGAGGATTTCAACACCGCGGTGGCAAAGCGTATCAACAAGCGGCGCTCGTGGCTAACGACGACCTCTCGTCCGCCTTCGCGTCCCTTCTCCCTCCGAAGAAAAGGAGCGCGGAGCAGGGAGAACGTTCTCAATCCGTACTCCTCATTCCCGTTCTCCTTTTGTAGTGAGCAGGTCACCGATCGACACCGAACACTGGCGTAGCGTCAAGTGTCAGCGAGGTCCGCGCTCGCTTTGTCACGGGTCTCGCCATCCGCCAGAGCATTGCTCGAGCTCGAGCCGAACCTCTCTATCTGCGAGAAATCGCCGCACCGACAAGTGCTCCGTCTTGGACAAAATCCGTCGCACCTATCTGCACCACGTGCTATTTTTCGGGGTGATACTGTGACGCGGGATGCCTGCACCTAATCGACACATCACCAATCGACGCATCTTTAAGGAAGTTGATGCGTTAGACCCTCTTCTTCAGCTTTACTGCAAATTGGTAGCGCTCGAACTGTCACTCAAAGACTTTAACGCTAATAACATCACGCTATCGCATGATGTATACGCCATGACTCTCAGTACATTCCAAACCAACAGCAGCATCGCAGCTGCTGCTGCAACCCTCAACGGTGATCTCGCCACGCTCTCCTGCTCCGATCGTCGGGGTAGGCCGGCGAATGTCCAAGCGACGAAGTATCCAGACCTTCGATACGTACGCATGAACACTGACTTCGATCCACCATCGAGTACCGATGCGGAAATCCGGCGAGCTCTCAATTCGCTAAACGCGCTCATCAACGAACTCCTGAAGGAGGGACTGCCGTGGCCCTAAGCGTTCAATCCGTCCTTCAAAAGATCGATAGTGTCTTCACCGGCGATCTCGGAACGGCCAGACACTCGTGGGCACATCCGTTCCTTCGATTATATGTAAGATCCTCGATATTCAATGATCTCGACGACGAGGAGCGGGAGCGAGTATTTAGCGAACAGATAGGAATAACCGAATCCGCGCTAGCGGCGCTTGCATCTCGCAGCTTTGTAAGGTGGACACTCCTCGGGTCGTCGGAAGAAATGACTGAAGATCAGAGGGGCACAAGCTGGCTAAGCCTGCTGGACCCCAAGATTGTTGAACGGTACCAATTACACTCGAGTACTGCTGACGAACCCCCACGGTTCGTTCATTTCTATGGTTTCAAAGGCGGCCAGGGGCGATCGAGTGCGTTGGCCGCATTTGCAACGGCTCTTGCAAATGACGGCTGGCGCGTTTTGGCGATCGATTTCGATGCCGAAGCGCCTTCACTCGACCTAATATTCGGTGCATCAACAACTGACCCTGCCGCCACGGTTGTGGGCATTCGTGCCGCGGAACAGCCACGCCCAGTGGGATTGGGCGCGACGCCCAGAGGTGGCGAGGTCACGATCCTTCCATTTAGGCCCGACTCGGCAGCATTTGACTACGACGCGGCGGCCCTTGCTTTCGAGTTGCAGAATTATCCGCCTGTGGCTGAAGCCCTCGCAACACAACTCTCAACCTTGTCCAAGCCGTTCGATGTCGTGCTGATCGACCACAGAACTGGATTGGGGCCGGTCGTGCCTGCACTTACGCGCGTGTTGCCAGGCCCGGTGGTGGTGTTCGCCAAAATGGATGGACAGTCCCGTCACGCCCGTCGCGCCGTCGCCGGACTGTGGGCTGTAGCGGCGAGCGGGGGCTGGTTAGGTGTTCTAGTCTCACTTTCTCCACCGGATGAGGATGTTGAAGTGTTCAGGTCTCGTACACGTGGCGAAGCGGAAGACATCCTGCAAGGTCTCGCCGATGCCTACGACGGCAGCTCCGATGGAGAACCACGTTCGGCAGAAGAGTTCGTTGACAACTGGATCGTCTGGCCCTTCGACAACGTATTAGCCCGAAATTCCGGCATCGCCGCGATGGGACCACCTTGTTTGAACGCCATATCCAATATCAGGCGCCTCTTGAACCTCGCCGAGACAAAAACTCCTATCCTTAAGAAGAGCGGTGCTTCTGATGAGGGCAATCTCATCGTGACGCAAGCCCTTCGCAAGCTGCAGGCACCAAACAGCCCCTACACACTAATCATTGGACGGAAAGGAACGGGCAAAACGCGTCTTGTGCGCGCACTTGCCGAAGCCGGTCGCGGAGAGCCCTTGCTCGTACCCTCGGACTTTCCAACGGGGCAAGGAGGCGTCCGCGCCGGAAATCTTCACCTGAAACCACTGATCGAGCGATTCAGGCATCGACCGGAGCTGTTCTGGTACGTATTGATGATTGCGGCGATGCAAGGAACGACTGATTCCGAGCCATTTCTCGTCCGTGCGGAGCAGGTCAGCACGAACCCTGAAGAAATATTTCGAGAACTAATCAAGAGTGCAGCGCAGGTTTCGCAACGGCGAAGTTACTTGATTGATGCGCTTGAGTCAGCCTTTGATCACGAAGATACCTTTCCATTTGTCCGGGGACTGTTCCGAGCGCTTGAGACAGTAGACGCCACACCAGAGCTCAGCAGCGCGGTCCAGTTGCGCCTCTTTGTCAGACGCGATTTGGTCGAACAGGGGATCCAGAACCGCGAACAACTGGAAGCTGGTCGGCGTATCGACCTCGTGTGGGATGTTCAATCAATCTTCAACTTCGCCCTGTCCCGAATAGTTTCGCTGACATGGTATCGAGTTAATTTTCCGGAGGCGGTCCGTGACATCGAGGAACGCCTGCCAATTATACTTGAAGGCCAGTTGCCTGTATCAGAATGCGAGGAGCTGATGCTTCGCATCTTCCCACCAAAGCTCAGTTACAAAAACATGGCCACGCTAACATTCTTAAGAACGTATTTTAGCGACGACAGTACTGGCGATACGTCGTTCTACCCTCGCGTTTATTTGCTTTTTCTTGAGCGACTGGCGACGGTCGCCCACAAATCAAATGTCCAGCGAATCGACGGCCGCGCAATCGTACAAGCACACGAGACAGCGTCGCAGGAATTTCTCAACGAAGTAAGTCAAGAGCTCGCGAATGCAGCGGCATTCGATGTTCCGACATTAAAGCGCATTTTTGATCAACTAAATGGAAAAAAGACTCCGTTCGATGTTGATGAACTGGTTGCGTCGATCGCAGAGTCGGTGCTGTTGGATGCAAAACAGATTCGCGAGCTTTTTAACGTAATGAGGCAGCTTGGAGTGTTTGAAGAGTATCCGAAACGACCAAATCAGTGGCGCCCAGGCCGGTTGTTCAAAACGGCGCTTAGAATGCGATTTGCGTCCGGTGGCGGTTAGACGTGAACACAGCTGTGGCGAGCAAGAAGCGGATGCGAAATAAAGCTATTACGCAGCGCAATCCGGATGCACTTTACCGGGCGATGGTAAACCGTGTCGGATCGAATTCCGTGCGTGGTAAAAAGACCGAAACCTCGAACACCGGCTCGGAGTTGAATTATCGGAGAACGCCTCGCCTTGACCGCGGCGGGTGGCGTTAGCGCTGGACTAGCCCGTATTTCTCATCCCCGCCGCAATCCCATTCACCGTCACGACAAACGCATCGCGCAAACTCTCATCGCCCGACACGCGCAGGCGCCGCAGAATCTCCGCCTGCACGACGTTGATCGGATCGACGTACGGATTCCGCACTTCAATCGATCGCCGCAGCACAGGATTGTTCTCCAGCAATCGCTCATGTCCTGTGGCGCGTTTCACGAGCTCGATCGTCTCCGCGAGCCGCGAGCGCAGCGTCTCCCCGATGTCGCGCAGCTCCTCGGGGACGAGCAAGCGATCGTAGTACGCGGCGATGCGCGGCTCGGCTTTCGCGAGCACCATCTCGATCAACTCCATCATCGACTGGAAGAACGGCCACTCGCGCATCATCGTCTTGACGTCGGCGTCGCGCAGCGCATCATCGACGCCGAGCCATGACGGCAGCAGCAATCGATTTTGCGTCCACGCGAACTGCCACGGAATCGCGCGCAGCGTATCGACGCCTTTCTTCGCGCCGGCGCGTCGGGCTGGGCGGCTGCCGATGTTCAACTCGCTCAGCTCGTTCACGGGCGTCGCCGTGCCGAAGTACTCGAGGAAACGCGGCGTCTCGTACACGACACCGCGATAGCCGCGCGCCGCCGCATCGGACATCCGATCCATCGCCTCGCGCCATTCCGCACGCGGCGCCGGTGACGGAGCGAGTGTCGCATCGAGCGTGGCCGTCGTATAGACCTCGAGCGTGCGCAACGCGATGCCGACGAAGCCGAGCTCCGCCTGAATCATCTCGCCCTGCACCGTCACGCGCAGCCGCCCATTCACCGATCCCGGCGGTTGCGAACGTACCGCGAGGTATGTCGGTCCGCCTCCCCTGCCGACGCTGCCGCCGCGTCCATGAAACAGCGTCAACTCGACGTCCGCATCGTGACACGCCGCAACGACCTGCTCCTGCGCCTGGAACAGCTCCCATGCCGCGGTGAAGCGTCCGGAGTCTTTCGACGAATCGGAGTAGCCGATCATCACTTCCTGCCGGCGATCGGTCGCGCGCCGATACCAGTCGAGCTGCAGAAGACTGGACATCGTCGCACCCGCGTTGCGGAGATCGGCGATCGTTTCGAACAGCGGCACGACGCGCAGCGGCTCGCGCACGCCAACTTCTTTCTGCAGCAACGCCACCGCCAGCACATCCGACGGCCGACTGGCCATCGTGATGACGTATGCGCCGAGGGACTCGCGCGGAATCGTCGCGATCGTGCGAAACGTGCGCAGGTCTTCCCGCGCGTCCTCATCGAGCGCGATGTCCGCGGGGATCAACGGCCGTCGCGATTCCAACTCGCGCAGCAGAAACTCCTGTCGTTGCTCTTCCGACCATTCCGCGTAGTTGCCGAGATGCAACTCGCGCGTGATCGCATCGAGCAGCGCCGTGTGTCGCGCGGCGTCCTGACGGATATCGAGTCGCACGAGCGTGAGTCCGAAGCAGTGCACGCGACGAATGACGTCGAGCAGACGTCCATCCGCGATGATGCCGTTGCCGGTTTCGTGCAGTGATTGGTAGCAGCGCAGGAGCGGTTCGAGCAGATCCTGCGACGACATCTCCGACGAACTGAACGCCCGTCGTTCAAGAGCCGCCTCGATCCATTCGCGCGTCGCGCGCAACCGATCGCGCACGTCGCGCAGAATCTCGCGATATGGCAAGCCGTCCTTCATCGACAGCTCGGACCGCAGCTCTTCGATCTCGCGCAGATACAGCACCGCCGCCATCCACCGCGAGAGCAAGCAAGCATCCACCGAAACCTCGGCAGTCACGTTCGGGTTGCCATCCCGATCGCCGCCAATCCACGACCCGAATTTCAGCGGCATCGCGCCGAGCGGCAACGCGCGCCCGGTGTGCTTCTGCAGCGCGTCGTCGAGGATCCGCAGATACCGCGGCACCGCATCGAAGAGCGTCTGCTCGAACACGAACAGCCCGCCCTTCACCTCGTCGAGCGGCGACGGGCGCTCGTGCCGCACCTCGTCCGTCTCCCACGCCGCCGTGACCTCGCGCCGCAACGCCTCATCCGTCTCGCGACGTTCCGGCATCGTGAGATCGACGTGATCGCGATACGCGAGCAGGTCCGCGATGCGCCGGTATTTCTGCAGCAGCGTGCGCCGCACGACTTCGGTCGGATGCGCGGTCAGCACGAGCTCGATGCGTAGCGACGTCACCGCATCGAATAACGCATCCGCATCGATCCCCTCGGCGCGCATGCGCCCGAACATCTCATCGCACGATCCCGGCTGCGGCTTCGAGTCCGGATCGCGTTGATAGTCGCGACGGCGACGAATGCGATGGTGCTGCTCCGCGATATTTGCGAGATTCAGAAAATGCGCAAACGCACGAGCCACTGGTAGCGCTGAATCGGTCGGCTGCGACGCGAGCAGTTCCGTCAGCTCGTCGAGGCGACCATTTTTTGCAAGCGCGCGCACGCGCTCGACCATCTCGAAAAGTGCCGTACCTTCCTGCGTGCGCAGCGTTTCGCCGAGGAGGTCGCCGAGGAGATGGATGTCATCGCGAAGCATAGATTTCCCGCAGACGCGGATGGTACAGGTCGAGCTCGAAGAGCCCGCCCGTGCGACGCAAACGAATGAGACGCGCGCGAGACAGCGAGCGTAACGGCTCGTCGCTCTCGAAGAGCTCCAGTCGCCGCTCGACCTCATCCTCCGCGAGCGGTCCTTTCGCATCGAGCAGCAACGCAAAGATGCGTCGCGCGGACGTCGAAAGCTCGTCGAGCCGCGCGCCGACCGCGCGCGCGAGCGACACCGGCTCGCCGTGTTGCAGGATCAACTCGAGCAGCGACGGATTGCCCGCGATTTCCTGCACGATCTCGTGGCGCATCGCTTTGCTCGCACCCGGCAGCTCGCGTTTGACGAGCTTCTCCGCGAGCGCGTCCGACAGCGGCTCGAGCACGAGCTCTTCCTTGCGCACCGTGCTGTTGACCATCGCCTGCAACAACAGACTCGTACGCCAGTCCTCGGTCGAATAGCAGAGCACGAGCACGATCGGCGGCGAAGACGGCGCGAGCAATCGCAGAAACACTTCCGCGCTCTGGTAATCGCCCCATTGCGCATCATCGAGAAACAACACGATGGGCCGATCGCGCGCAAGCACCTCGAGCAGCGCATGCAGGTCGATCGCAGCGCGGGCCATCATCTGATGTTGCGTCGGTGGCAGCGTCACCGTCTCGTCGTCGCCGCCGGTGTTCGACGGAAACGCGAGCGTCGGAAAGAGCCGCGGCATCGCAACGGATCGCCGCATCACACCATCGATCGCAGGCGACGCCTCCGATCGCGCGACGCGCGCAATCGAATCGACGATCGCATCGATCGCGTTGAACGGCAGCGATTCCCAACCATGACAACGGCCGCCGAGGATGAGGGCGTTGGTGGTGGCGCGGACTTCGTCGAGCAGGCGATCGGCGAGCACCGTCTTGCCGACGCCGGGCGAGCCGTGCAGCAGCACGATGCCCGAGCCATCCTTCGCAATCGCGTTCACGTGACGCAGGAGCGTGCGCAACTCGCGTCCGCGGCCGATGAGCTCGACCGAGCGATCGTGCGCACGCGTCACGCGACCGGTGTGTACGGGATTCGATCCGAGCACGCTGAGGATCTCGCTTGCGGTCGGACGCTTCGCGGCATCGCGTTCGATGCAGCCATCCGCGAGCGCACAAAGATCCGCGGGCAACCCGGGCAGCGCATCGCACGCGCGCGGCGGCGTGCTGCGCAACTGCTGATCGAGAATCTCCGCCGCGTTCGTGCCCTGGAACAGCCACTGCCCGGTGAGCGCCTGATAGAGCATCACGCCGAAGCTGTACCAGTCGCCCGCGGGTGCCGGCTTCGCCTTAGCGATCTGTTCGGGACTCATGTATCCCGGCGTGCCGACGATCAGATCGCTGTCGAACGCGGCCTCGCCTTTCGCGCTGATCGCGAGGCCGAAGTCGAGCAATGCAACGCGGCCTTCGGGCGTGATCATCACGTTCGACGGCTTTACATCGCGATGCACCACGCCGTTCGCATGCAGAAACGCAATCGCCTCGGCGAGCTGACGGAACATATCGCGCGCCTGGGCGAGGTAGTTGGCGCTGAGCTTTCCCTGCTTCGGTTTGCGGCGGACCGAGAGGCGCGCGTCGGGATCGAACGGCATCGAAGCATCCGGATCGAGGAACGCGCTCTGGATCTCGGTGAATGAGAGATGTTCGAGGAGGTCGGTGCCGCGCACGAGCTCCATCGAGAGCGTCCATTCATCGTCGATGACGAGGAGCTCGTAGAGTGAAGCGAGATTCGGATGGCGCAACTCGGCAAGCGAGCGGAACTCGCGCTTGAAGCGCGCGACCGAATCCGCGTCCGCGCGCGTCAGCGTTTTGAGCGCGACGTCGCGGGCGCGGAGCGTGTCGAACGCCTCATAGACGACCCCGAAGGATCCCGTTCCGATCCGTCGCCGGATTTCGAACCGCTTTTCGATAGCGGGCACATCTTCAATCATCGGGCCATGGGGAGCCAGGCTAAATTTTCCGGCAGATTCGCAACGCCCTCCGCCACGACCAAAAAAATCAGGAGCCCGAACAATGACCCGACGAGAGACGGCCGGCATTGGTGCCGTTTTGTTGATGCTGGTGCTCGCGGCGCCATGTTCCCTACAGGCCGGCACCGGCGGGTACATCATGCAGACGAGCGCGGACGTGGGCGGTCCCGCCACGGAATGGGTCGACATCTCGGTCAGCGGCACGCTCGTCACCGGTCTTGCCGATGACAACGCGGCCAGTCCCATGATCCCCTTGCCGGAAACTTCCAGTACTTCGGGACAAGCTACAACGCGATCAAGATCGGCTCGAACGGGTGGGTCTCCTTCGAAAACGACACGAACATCGCTCCCTGCTTTGCGACGATCCCCCATGTCGGAGGAGGGGCCGATGAGTATCTGGCGCCGTATCTCACGGACCTGAATTTTACCGGCATCGGCAATCCGGCCAGGTGCGGACGTTCCACGACGTCGCCGGCGGCCGGTTCATCATCAGCTATCTCAACGTTCCGTACTTTGACCTCGACGCGCCGGGATATTCGGGGAGCGCGAGCTTTCAGGTCGTGCTCGAATTCGCCAGCCGCCGCACTCGCTTCAACTATCACTCCCTGACCGGGGTGCGTTCATCGCCGCATGCAACGACATCACCGTCGGCATCGAGGGGAACAACGGAACCAACGGCGTCCAGCACAGCGTCGACGCCGACCTTCCACGCCGCCGTACTCGATCCTGTTCCTGCCACCAGCAGCGATCGACGTCGCGCCGACGAGCGGGCTGGTCACGACGGAAGCCGGCGGAACGGCCAGCTTCGACGTCGTCCTGAATCCGCAGCCGATCGCGGACGTCGCGATGACCGTGGCGAGCAGTGATACGACCGAGGGGACGCTGAGCGTTTCGTCGCTGACGTTCACGCCGATGAAGGAACGTGCCGCAGACAGTGGTCGTGACCGGCGTCGACGACGTGCTCATCGATGGTTCCGTTCCCTACACGATCACGCTCGGCGCAGTACAGCCCCGAACTACATGGGGATCGATCCGAGTGACGTCTCGGTGAGCAACACGGACAACGACGTCGCGAGCCTGTACGTCAGCAACACGGCCGTGATCGAAGGCACCGGCACCGATCCGCAGGTCACGTTCAATGCGACGGTCGACGTGCCGGTTCCAAGTGGATTCACGGTGCCGTACACGACCGCCGACGGAAGCGCGACCCGCACCTTCTGATTACACGACTGCCAGCGGTACGCTCGTCTTTGCAGGAAACGGCGGCGAGGTGCAGCCGGTGCAGGTCACGGTATAGGCGACAGCGCCCTCGAGTCGGACGAGTTCTTCGTTCTGAATCTCGGCACACCGTCCAGCGCCAGCGTCGTGATGGGTGACGGTCAGGGCCTGGCTAGGATCATCGAGGACGATCAGGTCGATCTCTCGGTGACGCTGTCCGACTCGCCCGATCCGGTCGGGAGCGGCGGTCAGATCGTCTACACGATCGTTGCGACCAACAACGGCGGAGTCGCTGCGAGCAATGTGCAAGTGACCGACGCCGTTCCGCCGGGAACGACGTTCGTGACCAGCAGTGTCTCGCAGGGAACGTCAACTTCGACGGCACGACCGTTACCGCGAGCTTCGGGACGATTCCAGCAGACGCCTCCGCGACGCTCACGTTCACCGTGGACGTCGATAGCCCGCTGTCTTCGACGACGATCACCAACAACGCCAGCGTCACGTCGACGACCCCCGATCCCAATGCAGCGAACAACTCCGCGACGGCGGAAACCACGGTGAGCGTTCCCGATCTCGCGGTCACGAAAACGGACTCTCCCGATCCGGTCGTGAGCGGCTCCGACCTCACGTACACGATCACGATCAACAACTCGGGCTCGCTCGCCGCGTCGGGCGTCGCAGTCACTGACGTCGTGCCTTCGGGAACGACGTACGTGAATGCGGTCGCATCGCAGGGCACAGTCGGTTTCGACGGCACCACCGTCACCGCAACCCTCGGCACGATCGCACCTGCGGCCGCGGCCACGGTGACGCTCATCGTAAACGTGACCGCGACCGCGTCATCGGTCGTCACCAACACCGCGACGGCCACAGCCGCCGAGCCCGAAGTGAATACGGCCAACAACAGCGCCACTGCGACGACCGCCGTGGTTGCGAACGACGCCGATCTTTCGATCACGAAGACCGACACGCCCGACCCGGTCATCGTCGGTGGCCAGATCGCGTACACGATCACCGTCACGAACAACGGAACCTCGATCGCTGCCGATGGCGTGCAGGTCACGGATGCCATTCCGCGGGCACGACCTACGGGTACGCGACGGTATCGCAGGGCTCGTTCAACTTCGACGGCACGACGCTGACCGCGAGTCTCGGCAGTATCGCGATCGGCGCATCGGCACAGCTGTTCGTGACTCTGAACGTCACGGGTCCGCTGTCGACAGCGACGATCACGAACACGGCAACCGCGACTGCCACGACCGCGGATACGAACAGCGCGAACAACACGGCCACGGCCACGACGACGGTGAGCAGCGCCAACCTGACGTTGAGCAAGACAGGCACGCCGAATCAGGTCGCGCCCGGCTCGAACATCACGTACACGATCACCCTCGCGAACAGCGGCGATACCGTGGCCGCCAGTGTGTCGCTCAACGAAACGGTGCCGGCGAACACGACTTTCGTTTCGTTCACAGCGCCCGCGGGATGGACGCCCTCGACCCCGCCCGTCGGCGGAACAGGAGCCGTCACCGCGACCGCGCCGACGCTTGCCGCGGGAACGTTCGCGGTCTTCACGTTCGTCGTGCAGGTGAATCTTGCGACGCCGCCCGGAACCATCGTGACCAACACGGCTACTGCATCGAGCTCGTCGACGGAGATCGTCACCGCCGATAACTCTGCGACTGAAACCACCGCAGTCGCCGCAGCCAACGCCGCCGCGATTCCTGCGTTGGATGCGCGAGGACTGGCGCTGCTCACGGTTGCCATCGCCGCGATTGCACTGGTGGTTATGAAACGCGTCTGACGGGAAGAAAAGAACGCCCGCCTTCGGGCGGGCGTTCTACCGATTACGGTAGCGGCTGAACCACGTAGAAGTGGACGGAGTCGACCGTCGCTTCGATCGTGCCGCTGTCGTCCAGGGTGAACTGCGGCAGGATGTACTGGAGCTGGCGGCCGTCGGTGTCGAGCGAGAGATAGACGTTCACGACGTCGTCCTCATTCACCGGGAAGCTGTCGCAGATCAGGTCGCGCTCCGGGTCGTCGAAGAAGTAGACGATCGTGCACGCCGTCAGCTCCCTGCCCGAGATCGTCGAGCTGTCCACGCGCAGTTTTGCGGAAAGCGTGACGGAGTCGGCGAACGGCCCCGCGCCATATCCATACGGAAGCCACGCGGAGATGCGGCCGTAGCTGTTGACGGTGATGTTCATGCTGCCGTTGCCGATGATGGGATTCACGTCCGTATGCGCGACGGTGCCATCCAGGACACTCTCCGGCTCGAACGCGAGGTCATCCTCGGAATCCTCGAAGCCGTTATTGACGATGAGATCGACGCGCTCGTAGCCCGACGGCACGGCCGGCAGCTGCGCCTCTTCGACGTAGTAATGGACGTCGTCGACGGTCGCTTCGATCGTGCCGGTGTCGGTCATCTCGAACTTGGGAAAGATGTAGTTGAGCTGCCGGTCGTTGGTGTCCAGCGCAAGACGGACGTCGACGACGGTCGTGTCATCGACCGGGTAGTTCCGGCAGAACTCTTCCGGATCCGGGCCGTCGAGGAAATACGCGACCGCGCAGGCCCTCAGCTGACGGCCGGAAATCGTCGTGGTGTCGACGCGCAGCTTCGCGGTGAACGTGACCGAGCTGGCGTACGGACCGGAGCCGAATCCGTATCCGTAGTAGTGGATGACGCGGCCAAAGCTGTTGACCGTGACCTTGAGACTTGCGCTGCCGGTGATCGGATTGACTGTCGTGCGCGCGACGGAGCCATCGCTCATGCTGATGGCCGCGAAGCCGAGCGGCGCGCTCGGATTTTCGAAGGTGTTGTTCGTGATGACGTCGACGGGCTGCGCCTGGGCAACAGGAACGATGATCCCGAGGACGAAGGCCAGGGCGAGAAACAGGGACTTGCGTGGAGACATTTGAGTGCTTTCCTTTCGACTGTTTTGCTTCGTTTTGTTCGAACGGGAGCAATCTAGACGAAGAGACGGCTGGAGGTTATGGAGGAAATAAGGAGATTTTCGGGGGAAGTGGGGAGGAGATGGACAATGCCGCTCTGATCACGCCAGCGTAGTCACCGTCCTCGCACTCTTGGTCGCGGACGCGGCGGCTGGCGTTGCGACCGAATCGGAGGACGAGGTAGGCCACCCCATTCAGTTGCCGGGGCTCTTGTCGTAGCGCCTGCTGGCTTGCAAAAGCGATTGATCGTTCTCTCCGCAAGCGGCGTCGAGAAGACTTGATTCGCTTCGGCAATACCTCCCACGCCTGTCGCCTCCAGATATCGGCGGAATCCATTCTCAGGCACTGCCTTGCCATACGCGCTTTCGGTCGTTTCTGAGTACTGGTCCTTGACAATCCATCCCCACACCACCGCTGCCTCCGCGTCCGCGCGACAGTGTTCGTAAAAAGCCGCTTCCCACGCCGCTGCGGAGGGAGGGTCGGTTCCCATGATTACGATCCCAATCGCACTTCGGTGCTTCGCGGTCTCCCATCGATCGGTGATCTTGTACAGGTCACGTCCCTCCTGATCCGCACGAGCCTTGAACTGCTCATGCGCTGCAGTCCGAAGACGTCCCCATTGCGTTTGGTCGGCGGCACTCATGGCGTAATAGACGAACGGGGACAGCGCATCATGGAAAACACGTCGTTCATGGTGCTCTTGTTCAAACTCGACGAGGCGCGCCACTGAATTGATCGTAGGCCGCGGTGTCTCCTCGAACGCCAGTCTCGTATCGGTTTCACGTAGCAAGGTCAGGCGATCGACCGGATCCTTAGTCGTTCGGATTCTCTGCAGCGTTTCATCCAGGAGATACCCGGCGGCACGCGTGACGTGATCTTGCGGAAAACGGTACGTCACACGCCACCGTTCGGCGAAGTCCACCGCCTCGCGGCGATACTGCTCCGCTAACTTCGAATTGATCTCACGCGTCGTCGCTTTGTGGGCCTCTGTTGCCTGTGCTGCACGAATGCGCCACAGTGTCGCCGCCCTGCTCAGTGCTATCTGCACGGCACCGCCGGATCGTTTTGCAAGAGCGCTCAGTTCCGCGCGGATCTCGGCCTTTTTAGCGGCGAAAGAGTTCCGCAGCTCGCGCCCTGCCGCAATTTCGCGGTACGCCTCAATCGCCCTCTTCGCAGCAACGTCGCGAAGGTTGTAGAGCACTCCCGGATCAATCGCCACCTCCAACAACGCGCGCAGAGGACCATCACCTACGAGCGCCGCGAGGAGGACTTTACCGGTCTGCTCGTGCACGGCATCGATCGTCGTCTCAGTGAGAATCGTCAACTCCGGACGATCCACACCTGCGGCCGCGCGCTCCGTTTTCAACTCACGGTGAAGCGTTTCGCCGCGCGCGCGGCTCCAACTCCTCTCATCCACCGCAGGAGGGTGAGTCGAAGCTGCACGCCTCCGCTGCGACGCAGGTCGAGAAGGATCGATCCGCGAGGTGATCTCGAAATCGACGCCGCTATTGGAAACTCGCTCGATCTCGCTACGTGCTTCGCGCGTTTCCTGCTGCTCCCGCTTGAACGCGCGAACGATGTCGACCGCGTCTGCCGCCGAGGTCGCGACCTCGGGCTGCTCGATCATCGTAAGAATGCTGTAACGAAGGAGCGTGTCGTCGATCTCGCGATGCAGATCGCCGTACAGCAGGCGAATCTCCGTCTCCGCCTTCACCAGCTTCGCATCGGCCGCTGCCAGGCCTCCGTTGTAGCTACCACCGAAAAACGTGAACGACGCGAGGAACGTCATGAGCACAAATGCCCGCGCGACCCACTGCGTCGCGATCTTGTACTTCTGCATCAGCATCGCCGCCCTCACGTTCGGCCACAAAAGGCCGCCGGCGAAGATGACGAAAAGACATACGAGTTGCAGCCAGGCGGGCGGATTGAGCTCTTTCAGATACGTGTTCCGGATCTCGCCGATCACCGATTCGATTTGGGCAATCGTCGAAGTCGCGCTCGTCGCGGTCATTCGTGCAAGCCGGAACTGAAGGACCACGAAAATTCCGGTGGCGACGGAAAGAGGCACCGTGAGCTCAAGCAATCCTCGCGCAAAAAGGGCACTCCGCCGTCCAGTAGTAGCGTTACGTCGGACGTACGACCAGAGGAACACCGAAGCCACGACAGCGAGCGCGAAGGTGACATTGACGAGCATGAGCGCCTCTCCTCGTCAAGTGGGAGGGACGTTTCTCGCCGTTTCCTACTTCCCTACCGCCCGCCGCCGCCCGAGGCTCGGGCCGGTCTCCACGATGAACGCCGGCGCGATCTGCCACGACGTCGTGTTGCCCTGCGCGTCGCGCACTTCGATCGCGATCTCGTACTGGCCGGCGCCGAGTTGCAGCGCGTTGCGCAGGTCGACGCGGTAGACGAGGCCGGCGGCCCAGCGGCCGTAGTCATCGCCGAGGTCTTCGTCGCCGGTGGCGACGGCGGTGAGTTGCACCCAGGCATTCGCGCCGACGCGGCGGAAGAAGACCTGCGCGTCAACGACGCGGTGGTACTCCATCTGCTCATGATCGGCGGCGGAGAACATCAGTGTGCCGTTGCCGTTCGCACGCAGGCGATTGGCGTGACGGCCGGTGCCGTCGAGGATCGCGAATGACGTGATCGCAGGCGGCGACGAGGGACCGTTCCTCGTGTCGAACTTCGTCGTCATCGTCGCCATGCCCACCGTGTCGTCCATCGCGAACGGCCCGACCTTCACCTCCGCGGTGAATTTGCCGGCGCGCGGCAGCGGCGTGAAGAAGAAGCCCGGTGTGATGGACCCCGATCCGACTTCGATTCCTCCCTCGTCGCGGACGCTGATCTTCCCCGTGATCGTGTCGCTGCGACGACGATCGTGACGCGCGCCGAAGATCTCCGCGTCGCCGTAAATGGCTTGTGCGTTCGCGTTCAGAAAACCCGGCAGATGGATCGAACTGTCGCCGTACGACATCGTTTCGCCCGCCACCGACCCAACGGAGAGCGCCTCTCCCGTGAAGCCCCAGGTCGCGAGAAAGCCATCGTCGTTGCGCCGGATCATCGGCGTCATCACTGTCGCAGGCGCGTTCACATCCCCTTCGGAATACAGCGCGAGCTGCACGCCACCCTGGAAGTCCTCGTGCACTTCTTTCGTCATGAAGAGAGTGCCCGTCCAACTCGGTGCGTTCACCGGAAACCGCAGCATCGGCGGCGCGACTCGATGGACGAGCGAGTTGCGCGGCCAGTCGCGCGGCATGATGCCGACGTCGCGACGCGCGCCGTTCTTCGGAAAGATCAGCTCCACCTGCTGCGACGCATAGTCGGCGGGCGAGATCGCGATCACGCGACTGGCCGTGACATTGCGGATCTCATCGAACTGAGCGACATGAATCTCCGCAGCTTCGCGATCGACGAACGACTCCAATCCGAGCACGCCGTAGCGGTCGCTGAACGTGGACGTGCGCATCACGCGGCCGGTGATGTCAGGCAGCGCGGCTGACTGGTCATTCGTGAGCAGCAGTCGCAGCAGAAGCGATCGCAGCGTGTTCGTTCCGTCGCCCGCCTGGAACGAACTGCCGGTCGAATCGACGGCGTCGAAACGGATCTCGTGCGGCGCGCTCGCGGCGTTGACGGCGATCGTCACATCCCCTTCGACATTCTGCTGTTCAGCAATCACGAGCCGCAACTCCTCGGCTTCTTTGGACGCAACGACAAAGTCGAACACGCCCGGCTCGAGCAGCAGTTCCATTCCCTGAGGGCCGATCGGCACGGCCGAGTCGTAGCGCGGCACGCTGGCGCGCCAGAGAATGTTCGGCGTACCGCCGTCATTCGTGATCGTCACGCGGCTGGCGCGCACGAATGCCCACGGCAGGCGCAGATCCTCGCCCTGCGTGGTGAGCAACAGCACGCCGCCGAACGAGAGCGAGCGCGTCGCCGGCTTGCCGAGCGTGGTGTGATCGACGTTGATCGTGAGCTCGATCTGCGCGGTCTGGCCGGGCGCGAGTGTGAGCTCCGCAGGATTCACGGTGATGTTCATCGCCGGCGTCGCACCGGCGAGGTTCGCGTGAATTGTGCGCGTGGCGTTGCCGTCGTTGCGCAGTGCGATCGTGCGAGTCGACGTCCACGTCGGCGCGGTCACGCCGTCGAGTCCAAAACTGATCTGCGTCGGCGAGGCGACGATCGTGTTCGTGCGCGCGCGAGCAGCCGTCGCGACGCCGGTACCTTGCGACAT
Source organism: Thermoanaerobaculia bacterium (assembly GCA_036009605.1). Classification (GTDB taxonomy): domain Bacteria; phylum Acidobacteriota; class Thermoanaerobaculia; order Gp7-AA8; family Gp7-AA8; genus QHVT01. The sequence goes on from DASYLL010000245.1 coordinate 18,467, forward strand.
CACCTCTTCTTCGGCGACCGGAAGCGCGGTCGTCACGAGCGCGGCCTTCACGCGTTCCGGCGTCCAGTCGGGATGCTCTTCGAGCAACAGCGCGGCGAGGCCGGAGACGTATGGCGTCGACATCGACGTGCCGCTGAGCGTGACGTAGCCGTGTCCGAGTCCGGTCGAATAGATGTCGCGGCCGGGCGCGATGACGTCGGGCTTGATCGCGGATGTTTGCGTCGCGGGACCGCGTGAGCTGAAGTACGCAAGCGTCGGCACGCCTTCTTCGAGGGTCGACGCGCCGACCGTGATCGCTTTCGCCGCGCCGGCGGGACTGCCGATGCGATGGAACGTTTCTTCGTTGCCGGCAGCGACGCAGACCACCATGCCCGCGGCGACTGCGTTGTCGACGGCGCGCGACATCGGATCGTCAGGAAGTCCGCGGTCGCCGAGGCTGAGGTTGGCGACGTCGGCGCCGTCGAGGAGCGCTCGCTCGATGGCGGCGATGACGTCGGAGGACGTGCCGCGCCCTTCCGCGTTCAGGACTTTGTACGCGAGCAGGCGGACGTTCGGCGCGACGCCGGTCATCTCGCCCTGCGCCGCGATGATGCCGGCGACGTGCGTGCCGTGGCGATGATCGTCCATCGGATCGTTGTCGTCGTTGACGAAGTCGTAGCCGCCGATGACTTTTCCTGCGAGCGCTGGATGCGTGCCGTCGACGCCCGTGTCGATGACCGCGACGACGATCCCGTTCCCTCCCGCATTCGGCTGGACCGACGTGCTCTCCGCCCGTCGCGTTGTCACCGGACCGCTGAACGCGATCACTTCCGAGTCGGGATAGATCGCGGCGACATTCGGCAATTTCTTGAGCGCGTCGACCGACTGCCCTTCGAGCAGCTCGACGGCGACGCCGTTGAATGCACGCGTGAACTCGCGCCGCACGTCTGCGACCTGCGCCGCTTCGCTGCGGAACCGCTTCGCGTTCGCGACGCGCGCGGTGGACGGCGCCGCCGTGAACTCGACGATGTACTTGCGTGACTCCGCGGTGAGCGGAGCCCCTGACAGCATGGCGAGAAGGAGAAGAAGAATCAGTCGTTTCATCACAGCGAGGCGGATGGTAGAGGGCAGTGCTTTCCAACTGCTTACTGGCAACAGATTCGTAACCGCAGTCATCCCGAGCGGAGCGAG